>CALAYR010000032.1 GCA_937894805.1 uncultured Acidimicrobiaceae bacterium
CTCAAGAGAGTTGGCCACATTGAAGTTGACCTGCTTAAAAAAGACCTCAACGGCCGCCTTCGCGTCCCCGAGGGCGCTGTGGTTCCCCGGGGTCACCCCGTAGTGCTCGGCCAAAGCCGTCAGATTTCGACGTCGAGATCGGTCCCCGTCCATATTCCGGTCGTGTTGGCAGACGTCAATGAGTCGAACCGTTGCGAGATCAAAACCCAGGACTGCAAGGTCGCCCATGGAGTGACGACGTAGCAGCGAGGTCGTCATCTGAAAGTCGTATTGGGGAAAGGCACCCACGAAGTGGGCGCCGGCGGCGTGGAACTCCTGGAGCCGCTGGGCCGCTCGGGTCACCCCGGCCTGCGAGGAGTGGGCCGATCCATTTCGGAACATTTCTTCGAGACGGGTTCGCGACACGCCGTGGACCTTTTCGGCCGCGGGGTGAATCGGCACGCCGGGCAGGGCGAAGAACTCCTCTTCCTCGATTAGCTGGCCGTCTCGGTAAACGGCGAAACCGTAGGAAATTGGTTCGTCGACCTCGGTGTCGAGACCTGTGGACTCAATGTCAAAACCAACCAGCAATGCCGGGATGTCTTGCCATAAGTCCATGGCTAAAGCATGGCACGAACCTATGACTGGCAAAACCGCGGAATTCTCGAAATTTTGGAACTCTGTCACACTTTTAAAAGGTCCGAGTCGTAGGCTGGGGCCATGTTGAGCACCCGCCTAAAGCGCACGCCATTCGCCTTGCCACTACTGGGCATTGGCCTTGTTGCCCTGGTGCTCCAGGCTCTGCCGGCGTCGGCCACCACCACAACCACGACGAGTTCAACGACGATCCCCGGTTCCACGACAACAACGACCGTTCCTTCTCCCTATCCCTACATGCAGCTCGGAGCAAAGAATGCCTCGGTTTTGGCCTTCCAACTCAAGTTGGCCTCGTCGGGCTACTGGATTGGCAACGCCAACGGCACCTTTACCGATCTCACCCAACAGGCTGTCTACGCCCTGGAAAAGGTAAACGGTCTCCCCCGTGACGGCGTCGTGACGCGTCGAGTCGGACTGGCCCTGAACGCGGGGCTCCTTCCGAAGCCCGTCACCAGCAAGGGTCTCGCCATTGAAGTCTCACTGACCAAGCAGATTCTCATGATTGTGCGCGACGGCAAGATCGTGAAGATCATCAACGCCTCGACCGGTGGCGGTTACTCCTACGCCACCGGCACCGGCGGCACCTCGGTCGCCATCACTCCCCCGGGCGTCTACTCGACGTACTACGAAGTGAACAAGTGGGACGTCGGACCACTCGGTGGCCTCTACCGTCCGAAGTACTTCAACCGGGGC
>CALAYR010000033.1 GCA_937894805.1 uncultured Acidimicrobiaceae bacterium
AGACGCTTGTCGTAGCCCAAGTAGCGAGTGGACTGCTCGAGGTAGCTCATGATGCGGCCCCACTCAAGAATCTTCGTCAAAACGTTGGAGGCTTGCTCACAAGCGAGGTGCACACCACCGAGCTGGGCGACCGAGTCATCACCGTACTCAAAGAAAACCTTTTGATAGAGGTCGTCGGCGCGTTCGAGACCGATTGTGGCATCGATTGACTCATCGCCATCGAGCACTAGGTCATCGACAAACTCGTCCAAGAAGAGCCGGCGCAAGCTTTTGGACGAGCGTGAGTAACGGGCGAAGAGTGCCCCTTTTACGACCTCGGGGAGATTGACAAGCGCAAAAACTGGACCCTCTAGGTTCGTGAAGTAGCGCCGCAGGACGTCCGTCTCGGCTGCGGTGAATTCCTCGGTTGCATAGGGGTGCATGAGGTTTTGAGATTAGAGGGTGGAACCTGGCAAATGAGGGATTCCCATAGAACCGGCAACCACGCTTCTCAAAATGCCCGCCTTTGCCTCCTGGGCAACCGCCGCAACCTCGTTTCCGGCGCCGAGCCGGGCAATCTGCTCACAGAGGTCGGCTACCTGCTTGGCGTGGCGAACAAAGTCACCCGGGGCCATGGTTCCGACTTCCGCGTCCGCAACGTCGAGGGCGGTGGCCAGCGATGCCCCGCGGGTCCAGGATGCAATCGCCCGTGCAAAGCCGTCGTCTAGACCCTTGGCGTGCTTGACCTTGTGACGCTCTTCGCTCTCCACAACTCGGAAGTGCAGAGTGGAAATCACTGCCAGTCGGTCGACGATGTCGGCCCGCCGCTGGGGTCCAAGGCGATCTTTGATATCCCTGGGCTTCTTCTGCTTCGTCCCCTTCGCGGCGGGCTTGGGTTTGGCGCGACGTCCCTCGAAAGCAAAGCAACTGAGAACTGCAGCCAGGGTCGCCGGTTCGATGTCGTCAAAGGCGCCTTCGAACCACGCTTCACAGAGAAGTAGGTCGTTCTCGTGATACACAGAACGAAGTGACTCCCCACGTTCAGTCAGGCTCCAACCATCGCCGTAACCCAGGTCCTCAAAGACGCTCCTGCGCGCCATCATCTGGTCGGCCAGGGTCCTACGCACCCCAGCTGGACGTCGATCGGCCTCAAACTGAGCGAAAGACTGCTTCAAAATTGTGAGAGCCATCTCCTCGTCGAAATGGTGGATGAGGTTCGCCGTGAAGTTGTACGTGGGTCGAAATGAGCTGTGTAGGTCGGGTGCTGGAGCAATGGCTACTCGACCGATATCGGCCATTGAAGTCTCGAGTGCAAAACTAATAATGGCGTGACCTTCGTCATCAAGCCCTCTTCGACCAGCGCGACCAGTCATCTGAGCGAATTCACCGCTTGACAGGGTGTTGCGACCAGCATCAGAGTATTTTGAGAACTTCTCCAGCACCACCGAGCGTGCCGGCATATTGACGCCTAGTGCCAACGTCTCGGTGGCGAAGACAACGCCAAGAAGGCCGCGCTCGAAGCAGGTCTCAACAATTTCACGGAAGGCCGGGACCATGCCGGCGTGGTGAGCCGCAATGCCATTGCGGAGCGAGTCTTGGAACTCGGGAAACCCGAGAGCGTTGAGGTCATCGTCCTCGAATGATCGAACTCGCTCGGTGGCAATATCGTCGATGGCAAAGGCCATGTCGCGAGTGGTGAAACGCACTCCATCGCGGCGACACTGTCTCACGGCTTCATCGCAGCCGGCTCGCGAGAAGATGAAATAAATCGTGGGGCCCAAGTCCTCATCATCAATCACATGAAGAAGATCGCTTCGGCGAGGGGTGCTGTACGGCGGAGGTGGAGCGGTTGAGCGGTCGCCGCGCCACTGGGGTCCCGGTCGAAATCGACGAGAGCTCTTGAGGAGTGCGTCGACCTTCCGGGCCTGATCAGAAAGTCGCTCACCGTCGAGAAGGTCAAACAGCTCGGGTAGGTTCTGGCCCCGCCGATGGATGGCGACATGGTTGTGGAGGGTGATCGGCCGCTCCAGTTCGACGATTACCTCGGTTTGGCCTCGTACTTCAGTCAGCCACTCCCCCAGGAACGGAGCGTTGGCAACGGTTGCCGAGAGGGCAACGAACTGCACTTCTGAAGGGGTAAGAATTATCACTTCTTCCCATACTCCACCACGAAATGGATCTTGGAGATAGTGAACCTCATCCATTACGACGAGTGAGAGATCTTGCACTCGCCCCGACTCGGTCAACAGCATGTTCCGGAGTACCTCGGTGGTCATGACCACGATGGATGCGCCGCGGTTGACGGATGTGTCGCCCGTCAGGAGTCCCACGTTGTCGGTGCCAAAGAGCTTGCCCAGCTCGCCAAACTTTTGATTGGAGAGAGCCTTGAGGGGCGTCGTATAAAAGGCACGCCCACCTTCCCGTAGGACCTTGTCGATGGCGTAGGTGGCGACCAGCGTCTTACCCGAGCCGGTAGGAGCACTAACGAGGACGTTGTGTCCAGCATCAATCGCATCGAAGGCTTCGATCTGAAACTCATCGACTCCAAAACCTAGGCCCGCGATGAAGTCATCACGGTTTACGGATGTCACCGTTTAGCCAACTTTCCTACACCAATGGCCAGAAAGTAGAAGGCCAGTAGCGGAATCATCATGGCCATCATTGAAAGTGGATCGCCACTCGGGGTGAATACTGCCGACGCGACGGTAATCAAGATGATTGCGTAGCGCCAGAACTTGAGGAGCTGACGTGAAGTTACGACTCGTCCTAGCTGAAGGCCGACCAAGATCACGGGAAACTCAAAGGTCAAGCCAAATACAAACATCATCAAAATGATGAGGCCAATGTAGGAATCTGCGGTGTAGAGCGTCGAAATCCCATCGCCACCAATGGCATTGAGGAACTGGAGGGCGTGGTTGAACATGAGAAAGGCCATGGAGCACCCCGCAGCGAAGAAGACGGTAG
>CALAYR010000034.1 GCA_937894805.1 uncultured Acidimicrobiaceae bacterium
GACACGGCACGATGGCGCACGAACAGGTCAGTCGCACCGTTACCGAAGCCGGTTTTGCGACGTGGAACATGGACCTCATCGTCGGATCGCGAGCCGAATCGCTCGATGATGTTCGAGCCACTGTGAAAGACATCACATCGCTGCCGTTTCCGCCGCCTCACATCAGTTGCTACGTCTTGACGCCAGAACCGGCTACACCACTTGGTCGCGACGAAAGTCGCCACCCCGATGAGGACGATTCGGCCGACGCGTACGACGTCGTCGGTGAACTTCTCGACGAGGCCGGATACGAGTGGGAAGAGATTTCCAACTGGGCTCGCCCGGGCCACGAGTGTCGTCATAACCACGTGTATTGGGATCACGGCAACTACATCGGATTCGGTTCGGCCGCACATTCTCACCAAGACGGCCTGCGCTGGTGGAATGTGCGTACGCCGGATCGATACATCTCGCTCGTTTCTAGTGGTGCATCACCACGTGGCGGCGAGGAAGTTGTGAGTCCCCAGTCGCAGACCTTCGAAGCCGAATCGCTGGCCCTGCGAACGCGCCGTGGCGTTCCGCTCGAAGCCTTCGAGTCGCTCGATGAAGTCCGACACCTCATTGCCATCGAGAGCGGTCAGGTGACTCTGAATGAAAAGGGCCGACTGTTGGCCAATCAGGTCATTGTTCGGCTGCGCTCTTCGAATGGCGATGGGGCGTCCGGTAGCCTGTAGGGCATGTCGAGCGCCGAAGCAACGCCCAATCCCGAACTCCTAGAGAAGGTCATCAATCTGGCCAAGCGTCGGGGATTTGTCTTTCCGTCGGCCGAAATCTACGGCGGCTTTCGCTCCACCTACGACTACGGCCCACTCGGCGTCCTCCTCCTTCGTAACGTCAAGAACGCTTGGTGGCGTTCCATGGTGCAGCTACGTGACGACGTTGTTGGTCTGGATGCCGCGATTCTCTCGCCCCCGGCCGTTTGGGCTGCGTCGGGTCATTTGGCCACTTTCACCGACCCCCTGGTCGACTGCAAGCAGTGCAATGAGCGACTCCGGGAAGACCAAATTGACGGTATCTGCCCCAAGTGTGGCAGCCACGACCTAACCCCGGCTCGCGCGTTCAATCTCATGTTCAAGACGCACGCCGGTCCAGTAGAAGACGACGGTGCCGTGGCCTACCTTCGTCCGGAAACGGCACAGGGAATGTTCACTAACTTCTTGAACGTCCAGACCACGACCCGCAAGAAGCCGCCATTTGGTATTGCCCAGGTCGGCAAGTCGTTCCGTAACGAAATCACGCCCCAGAACTTCGTGTTCCGAACCCGTGAATTCGAACAGATGGAGATGGAGTACTTCGTCCCGCCGGCCGAATCACCGACGTGGTTTGAGTACTGGATTGATCAGCGCTACAACTGGTACCAGAACCTCGGTATCGACGCTTCCAAGATTCGTATCCGTCACCACGATCCCGATGAACTGAGTCACTACTCAGCGGGCACGGCCGACATTGAGTTCCTCTTCCCCTGGGGTTGGGGCGAGCTCGAAGGCGTCGCCAACCGCACTGACTTTGACCTCAAGGCACACAGTGAAGCCAGCGGCACCAAGCTCGAATATTTCGATCAAGCCACGAACGAGCGCTACACCCCACACGTAATTGAGCCAGCCGCCGGTGCGACTCGCGCGATGATGGCGTTCTTGCTCTCGGCCTACGAAGAAGAGGCCGTGGGTGATGAAGTGCGTACCGTGCTGCGTCTCCACTGGCGTCTCGCCCCATACCAAGTGGCCGTCTTGCCGCTTTCCAAGTAGCCCGAACTCGAAGCGCTGTCCCGCAGCGTCTTGGCAACCCTTCAGAACCACTTCATGGTGGACTACGACGTAACCCAGTCAATTGGCCGTCGTTACCGTCGACAGGACGAAGTCGGTACGCCATTTTGCGTAACCGTGGACTTCGATTCGCTGGAAGACAACGCCGTCACGTTGCGCGATCGTGACACGATGGAGCAGGTGCGTATCCCAATCTCCGAATTGACTGGAACGCTCTTTAACCGCATGAACTAAGTGGAATACTGACTCCGTGAGGAAGCTTTCGCTCCGTAGTCCAAAGTTTCACAGTACGCCGTCTCGAGTTTCTTCACTCGTGGTGACTATTTACACGGCCTACGCCTTTTTGCTCTACAGCAAACTTGGATTTCTTCAGAATACACAGATCACGATTTACGCCTCCAACGTACCTACGGCACCGTCGGGTGACGGAGTACAGGAGGTGTGGTTCCTGGCGTGGCCCGCGTACGCGATCGCCCACGGTTTGAATCCGCTTTGGAGTTCGGCGCTTGCCGTTCCCCACGGCGTAAATCTCCTCTCGAACACCTCAATGCCGTTACTCGGAATACTGATGACGCCGTTTACCTGGCTCGTGGGTCCAACGACGGTGTTTAATTTCCTGATGCCTATGGCCTTAGTACTGAGTGCATCCTCGGCCTACTTTGTGTCGACTCGCGTTGGACTCACGCGGTTTGCGAGTTTTGTTGTTGGTCTGCTGTACGGCTTTTCGAGCTTCTCCATTGCCCAAGGACACGCTCACCTTTTCTTGACGTTTGCGCCACTCCCGCCCCTGTTGTTCTGGCTGGCCTGGCGTCTCGTGCGTCAGGAGGGTCCGCCTCGTCGCCTCGCACGCTGGATCGCTGTTTTTCTGAGTGCCGAATTCCTCATTTCGGCCGAGCGCATGGTGCTCGATTTACTCGCAATCGCTCTGGCGGCGGTTGTAGCCGCCGCTTTTGTTACAGCCGAACAGCGCAGGTCGGCCTGGGTAGCTCTCCGAGCGGCGCTCGTGCCCTTTACGGCGCTCTTTGCCACCCTCATGGCCGGTCCGGTTGCGGTGAGCCTCTTTGGGCCATGGGCCGTGCGAGGCAATCCCCATCCGTGGACCGAACGCATTCGAACTGACCTCGCGGAGTTCGCCTTCCCCAATGCGTGGTCTCACGCCTTGGGCTTTGGCCCCCGTCTCCAGCAAGACCCGCTCGTGGGCTCCAGCATTGAACGGGGTGCTTACGTTGGTATTCCCCTGCTCGCCTTGCTCTTGTATGGGTTGTGGCGATATCGCCAGCAGGCAGCTGCCCGAGTCCTCGCACTTTTGTTCGCGATCTTCGCCGTGTTTAGCCTCGGCGGCTCCATCTGGGTCAATAGTCGGGACACTTCCGTGCCTTCGCCCTTGGCGTGGGTCCATTCAATTCCAGTGCTCTCTGAAATTCTGCCGACCCGATATGTCTTTTTGGTCTGGGTCGTGGTTGCTCTCGGCACTGGTCTCATTCTCTCGACCATCCAAAAGACGTGGCGTGAATCGCCATCCACTCTTCGTCCCCG
>CALAYR010000035.1 GCA_937894805.1 uncultured Acidimicrobiaceae bacterium
GCCTGATCTCGGGATTACCCGCGAGTCGACGGTCTTTGTCTCGGGTATTGGTTGCGCTGCGCGCTTCCCGTACTACATGAACACCTACGGCGTACACACCATTCACGGCCGTGCTCCGGCTATTGCGACGGGTCTGGCGATGAGCCGGCCTGATCTCAACGTCTTTGTCATCACCGGTGACGGTGACTCGCTGTCAATCGGTGGTAACCACTTGATCCACGCGCTTCGCCGCAACGTGAACATCACCATCTTGCTCTTCAATAACCAGATCTACGGTCTCACCAAGGGCCAGTTCTCGCCAACATCCGAGCAGGGCAAAATCACCAAGTCGTCACCCGTCGGGTCACTCGACAAGCCCTTCGACCCCGTGTCTCTAGCTATCGGCGCCGAAGCGAGCTTCGTGGCTCGTACGCACGACATGGACCGTGCTCACATGCAAGAGACGTTCCGACGCGCCCACGAACACAAGGGCTCGTCTCTCGTTGAGGTGTACCAAAACTGCAACGTCTTTAACGACGGAACATTTGAGGGGATCACGAGCAAAGAGAACCGTGGATCGATGCTGATCAACCTGAAGCACGGTGAGCCTGTGATTTTTGGCGTAGAGCAAGAGTTCGGCGTCTTCCGTAACGCCGACGGTTCGGTCTTCACCGATCGAATCAGCGAAGCCAATCGGTCAAGTGTCGTGGTGCACAACGAAAATGTGGAAGACCCGGCGTCGGCCTTTGCGATTGCCCGACTGACTCATTCGAACCGCGAACCCACGCCAATGGGTGTGTTCCGCGACGTCAATCGCACTGAGTTTGGTGCTGCGGCCACCGCTCAGATTGCCTCGGCGCAGGCTCTCAAGGGAACCGGCGACCTGGCTTCACTGCTGCGGTCGAACGGTTCGTGGACAATCTAGAAACCAGTGACGCCGGTTGGGCTACATGGCCCAACCTGGTCACTCTGGTCCGGCTGGCGCTCTTGCCAGTGTTTGTCGTACTCGCGTTCAACACTGACCATCGAGCGGCGTCGGCTTGGCTGCTCGCACTCCTCGGCGCTACTGATTGGGTGGACGGCTTTTTAGCTCGACGGTTCAATCAAGTGTCGAATGTGGGCAAGATTCTTGACCCGGTTGCCGATCGACTGCTGGTGGGTACCTCGGTTATTTCCGTGGCGATGCTCGGCGCGGTGCCGTGGTGGTTTGCTGTCGCCACATTCTCACGTGAGGTCCTCGTCTCGGCGTTGACGCTGGCACTCGCCGCCCTGGGCGCTGCAAGGATTGACGTCTTGTGGTGGGGCAAGGTTTCGACCTTCGCCCTCATGGCCGCGTATCCGCTTTTCCTGCTCTGTAGCAACCCTCACGACGCACCCCTGGTGGACTGGCAGGTCGGGCTCCAGGTGCTGACGTGGGCAATTGGGATATTTGGTCTAGTCCTCGCTTGGGCAGTTCTGGCCGGATATGTCAAGCCAGCACTAGCGGCCCTTCGGACCGGACGGGCCGCCCGCAAGCACTAGTAGATTGGTGCTCTTATGCGGATACCTGATGAACTGAAATACTCGTCAGACCACGAGTGGGCCGCGGTTGAAAGCAACCGGGTTCGCGTCGGAATCACCGACTATGCGCAAGACGCACTCGGTGACGTGGTCTTTGTTGACCTGCCTAAAGTTGGCGCGAAGGTGACAGTTAGTCAATCGATTGGTGAAGTTGAATCAACCAAATCGGTATCTGAGATCTATTCACCAGTCTCGGGAACAGTCGTTGCAGTTAACGACGCCCTTGGTGACTCGCCGCAGTCGATCAATGAAGACCCCTACGGGTCTGGATGGATCTGTGAAATTGAACTTGATGATGACAACGGCGTGGCGAGTTTGCTCGACGCCGATGCCTATCGAGCCATTACCGACCACTAGGACGCACGACCGTGGCCCCCGTGACCTGCCGACGCTGTGGCGAGATTCTCAACGCCAACGCGAATTTCTGCTGGTCTTGTGGCGCCCCGCAGCACGACGCCACGACCCCCGACACGGTGGCTGTACCGGTTGTCGAGTCGGCCCTTGAGTCCAGTTCTGCACCTGTCGTGGCGCCTGCGGCCTGCACGGTCGACACCCTGGTCATCGTCTCAGGGGCGCGTACGAGTGAGAGTATCGAGCTGACCCTTGAGGTATCCAGCGTCGGTCGTCACGAAGACTCGGTGATTTTCCTAGATGACGTTTCGGTTTCCCGCCACCACGGACTCTTTACGCGTACGGCTTCAGGTCGTATTACAGTTCGTGACTTGAACTCACTCAATGGAACATACGTCAACGGTGCGCGCGTCGAAGAGTCTGTCCTGCGTAATGGTGATGAAATTCAGATCGGCAAGTTCAAGCTCGTCTACTGGAGCGCCTCGTGACCGTTGCACGCACGTATCGCATTGGGGAAGTGCACCGTCTGCTTCGTGATGAGTTTCCCGATCTCGAACTCTCCAAGATCCGCTACTACGAAGAGCAGGGTCTCGTAGAACCCAAGCGCACCAAGAGCAAGTACCGGGTCTTTGTTGCGTCCGATGTCGAAGTCCTTCGTGAAGCACTTCGCCTGCGTGCTCGAAACATCGCGTTGCCAGATGTCCGCAAGCGTCTTGTTGATCGAGGGATGATCGCCCCAGGGGGCCTGGCAACTACGGGCCCGGCGGCCCGCGCGGCTCGCGCCGTGCAGTCCAATGCCGTCACGGCTCGGGTTCCCGAAGTATCGGTGACGCCCACCCCAGCGATGCCTGAGACGCAACCCCTCCTAACGGTGGTTTCTTCAGAGACTTACGCCAACTCAGAGTTCGTGGCTGCGTGTGGTCTCACGGAGCGTCAAATTAATGATCTCCAGGCACAGGGTTTCTTGGCGCCCGAAATCATCAACGATCGATTGACCTACTCCGCACTCGACCTGCTGGTGGCCCAACGTGCGAGCGTGCTGCTGAGTCAGGGTGTCGCCGTCAGACAGTTGACGCCCCTGCGTCGTCTGGTCCAGCTTGAGATGGACTTTGTTCGAGACCTCACTGCACCATTGCGCAAGTTGCCTAAGGCTCAGCGCGAAATGCAGGAAGCTCGTGTGGCCGATGAAGTGGCCGCACTGCGTAGCGCCGTCTACTCGGCAACTGCTGCAAAACGTCTCTAGGCTGGCGCGCACTCCTGCGGGAAGGGGTCTAGTCTCTTTCTATGGTTGAAGTCGTTCTTCGGACAGTAAGTGTTGATGTGGCTTCCGCTACTCCGATCCTGCTCCTTGAAGAAGTTCACGGCAACCGGATCTTGCCGATTTTCATTGGCCAGCCGGAAGCAACGGCAATTGCGTACGCTCTGCAGGAGATTGAAACGCCGCGTCCGATGTCCCACGATCTGATGGGCGAGATCATCACGGCTCTCGGCGGCAAAGTATTCAATGTCGAGATTCAGAATCTGGTCGGTAGTACGTACTACGCCGCATTGCGACTACTGGTTAACGGCGCTGAGGTCACGATTTCGGCCCGACCAAGTGATGCTGTGGCGCTCGCCCTCCGCGTTGGTGCCCCAATCTTGGTTAATGACGAACTGATGGATGCCGAGGCCCAGGTTTTTGAGGCCGATGACGAAGATGACGACGAAGAGTTTCTCGGTGATTCGTTGGAGGTAGAAGAGGAAGACCTCGTGGCCGAACTCCACGAATTCCTCGATGGATTTGGCAAGAGTGACGGAGCGCCATGAGGCGACTGCTGCGAACCATCACCATGCTGCTGGTCTTAGGGCTTGTGTTTGTGGTGGCTCGCGGCGACCTGTTTCGAACTACCTACACCAATACGACGACATTGCCAACAACCCCGATCTGCAGCGCGTCGCAGCTTCAGGCCAAATGGGTGGACGGAACGGCCGGTGCGGGCACGGCCTACGCGTGGATCACATTCACTAACAACCAAGAAACCTGTGTTCTACCGCCTTGGATTGATCTAGTTATGGGTACCGATTCGAATTCCATAGCGGACTCGTTTGCGAGAGTGGCCGACCTTACTGAGATGACCAAACCAGACGGTGGCCAGATTATTGAATCTCCCGACAACATTCGGTTGGCCCCTCGCGAGAGTGCTTCGGTGGCCCTTTCGTTTTCCAATCGTTCCGGTTGTGATGCCGTTACTACTGTGACGGCGAGTTGGTTGAAGTCCGGCCTGGAGCCGATGGAACTGCAGATCCCCGCAACATATCTTGTGTCGCAGTGCAATGGCCCGAGTGCTTTCGTTTCACCCGTATTTCGCTAAGCGCGAACGTCAACCAAAATTCGCCCGCGCGTCTGACCTTTGGCAATTTGAGCCAGGGCTCCATCAATCTGTTCCAGCGTGACGACAGAGTCGATCAAAGGCTCAAAGCTTCTCGTTTTCATGGTTGAGGCAATCATTTCCCAAACGTTGATTCGAGTCTCCTGCGAAGCGCTCACGGCATCGATGCCGAGCAGAGCCACATTGCGAGTTATGAAGGGGTAGACATTGGTCGTCAGGTCGGCGCTGGCGACTAGTCCGCTCGCCGCAACCCCCGCCCCGTAACGGAGCGTTCGTAGGACTTGGTGCAGCGTCTCGCCACCGACACAGTCAATTGCACCGGCCCACAGTTCGGTTCCGAGTACTCGGTCAGGCTTGTCACCGATGTCGTGCCTGCCAATGCATCGTTTGGCACCCATCTCGAGCAGCCACTGCTGGGCATCGGTCGAACCCGTCGACCCAACCACGTCATAACCGGAGGCGGCAAGCGCCACGACCGACCAGGAGCCCACGCCGCCCGTTGCGCCAGTCACCAGAACTTCACCTTGTTCGGGGGTTAGACCCCGTTGCTCGAGGGCCGCCAGGCTGGCGAACGCCGTGTAGCCGGCAGTTCCAACGACCATGGCGTCGCGGGTTGAGAGTGAGTCGGGGAGAACATTCACGTAACGACGAGGGACGCTTATCAATTCACTGAAGCCACCATCTCGCCCCACGCCGATGTCACCACCGTGGACAACCACCCGGTCCCCGGGGGCGATATCCGGCGCCGTGGACGTCACTACCGTTCCAGCGCCATCGACACCCCCGATGAGCGAAGCAACGCGCCGTACGCGACTCTTGGGTTCAATAACCATGGCGTCTTTGTAATTAACGCCACTCCACTCAAGGGCGACCGTAACTTCGTCGCCCCCGACGGCGGGCATGTCGGTGTGAACCCGCGTAGATACTTGGTCATCGACAGCGGAGATCACAAATGCTCGCATAGTGTGAGGTTAGAGGCTCGGTACAATCGACGCGTGGAGGAGCGACCGTTTATCGACTGGACGCCAACGTTCACACCTTCTCAAGTCGCTTCGGCAACGCCAACGTTCACAGCGGTGCGGGCCTGGGGCAAGGGCGTGGGCCTGCTCCGAAATACCGGTGAGTCCGGTTCCGCTCAACTGTGGCGCTTCCGCAAGGGGGAGTGGCGTGCAATTAGCGCGGCCAGTGAGAAAATCGGCAGTGGTCTCTACGGTTACGGTGCCCCAGCCTGGACTCCCTTCGGTTCGCACCGCGCGCTTTGTCTCGTGCCGTCGCGAGGGGTTATTCAGCTGTACAACGACGCCGGTGTCGCTCTTCGCGCCTTCCCGGTCGAAGGACGACAGCAAGGTTTCCCGGTTCGCTGGTCGAAGCACGAGTTCGCCTACGTGGCGGACTTTGGGCCCGAGGATGGGCGCGCCATCGTCGTGGTGGAC
>CALAYR010000036.1 GCA_937894805.1 uncultured Acidimicrobiaceae bacterium
AGAGGCCGAAGAGCACTATGAGTGGCAGGAGCAAGCGAGTCTGAGATGGGCGAAGAGCCGACATGCTCAAACCCTAGTTCTGCGTGGGTGAATTTCAAAGAGTTGAGTCGTTAGTAATCTCAAATTCACGAGTCGGGGGGTCGCCATGAGCGAAGCGAAGTTGGAAGCACTACTGAATGAACGCCGGACCTTTCCGCCATCGGCCGAATTCGTGGCCACGGCCAATGCCCACGAGGATCTCTACACCACTGCCAATGCCGACCCCGTTGCGTGGTGGGGGGAGCAGGCCAAGCGCCTGACCTGGGACCAAGAACCCACGACGACTCTGGAGTGGAATCCACCATTCGCGCAGTGGTTCCCCGACGGAACCCTTAACGCCAGCGTGAACTGCGTTGACCGCCACGTAGCCAACGGCCTCGGGGACCGCGTGGCCTTTCACTGGGTCGGCGAACCCGAAGAGGACTACCTGGCCATCACCTACGCCGACCTGCTCGTTCGGGTCTCGCAAGCGGCCAACGCCCTGACGTCACTCGGCGTGAGGGCCGGCGACCGTGTCGCGATCTACATGCCGATGATCCCCGAAGCCGTCGTGGCCATGTTGGCCTGCGCTCGCCTCGGGGCCGCGCACTCGGTTGTCTTTGGCGGCTTTGCGTCCGAAGCGCTCTCGGATCGCATCCTTGATGCCGACTGCCGTTTCGTCATCACGGCCGATGGTGGCTATCGCCGCGGTGCCGCCGCCGCCCTCAAGCCCATGGTCGATGAGGCCGTTGACCGTTGCCCCAACGTGCAGGCCGTTCTGGTCGTTCGTCGCACGGGCCAAGACGTGGCGTGGCGTGAGGGCCGTGATCACTGGTGGCACGACGTCGTTGCGAGTGCGAGCACCACCCACGTGCCTGAAAGCTTCCCGGCCGAGCAGCCGCTCTACTTGATGTACACCTCGGGCACCACGGCTCGTCCCAAGGGCATCTTGCACACCACCGGTGGGTATCTCACGCAGGCCGCTACGACCTACAACTACGTCTTTGACATCAAGCCCGAAACGGACGTCTGCTGGACCAGTGCCGACATTGGCTGGGTCACGGGTCACTCCTACATCGTCTACGGACCACTGGCCAACGGTGTTACGCAGGTCCTCTACGAAGGTGTGCCCGACGCCGGTGGTCGTGACCGCTGGTGGCGCATCATTGAGCAGTTCAAGGTCACCATTCTCTACACCGCTCCAACGGCGATTCGAACCTTCATGAAGTGGGGTCACGAGATCCCCGCGAGTCGTGACCTTTCGAGCCTCCGCCTCCTCGGCAGTGTGGGCGAGCCCATTAATCCCGAAGCGTGGATGTGGTACCGAGAGCACATTGGTGGCAACCGTTGTCCGATTGTTGACACGTGGTGGCAGACCGAAACGGGCGGCATCATGATTACGCCTCTGCCTGGCGTCACGGCCACGAAGCCCGGTGCGGCCATGCGGCCCTTCCCCGGAATTGGTGTCGATGTCGTGGATAACGACGGCAAATCCGTGGGCAATGGCGAAGGTGGCTACTTGGTCCTCACCCACCCGTGGCCCGCGATGACCCGTGGCATCTGGGGCGACCCCGAACGATTCCAGGAGACTTACTGGTCCCGTTTCCCCGGTATGTACTTCGCCGGCGACGGGGCAAAGCGCGATCAAGATGGGGACCTCTGGTTGCTCGGACGAGTTGATGACGTCATGAACATCTCCGGACACCGTCTCTCGACAACGGAAGTGGAGCACGCCCTCGTTTCGCACCCCGCCGTCGCTGAAGCGGCCGTCGTCGGTGCCTCGGACGACACCACCGGTCAGGCCATCGTGGCCTTCGTGACGCTCAAGTTGTCAGCGGACCAAGCCGACCAAGATCAAAGCGCCCTCGTGCAAGAGTTGCGCCAGCACGTGGCCAACTCCATTAGCCCCATCGCCAAGCCGCGCCAAATCATCTTGACGCCCGACCTGCCCAAGACGCGTTCGGGCAAAATCATGCGCCGCCTACTGCGCGACGTGGCCGAACACCGCACCCTTGGAGACGTCACCACGTTGACCGACCCTACGGTCGTGGCGATGATCGACGGACTCATGGGAACCCACGGGAGTGACGACGAATAGTGACTCGGACGGTCATTGATGAGTACCTCGACACGGTCGCACCGGTGCCCCGCGCCACATTAGAGAAGCTCCGCCGAGACCTCCACAGCCTGTTGCCGGGGGTTGAAGAGTGCATCTACTACGGCCTACCGGCGTTCCGGCACGACGGTGTCGTGCTCGCCGGGTTTTCGGCCGGCAAGAAGTTTTGTAGCTACTACCCCATGAGCGGGTCCGTGCTGGACCGCGTCTCGGAAGCGTCGCGGTATGAACAGACCAAAGGGTCGTTGCACTTTGCCCACGATCACCCCCTGCCCAAAGCGTTGGTGCGCAAGATGATCATCGAGCGACGTCGCATTGAATCAGAGAAGCGGGCCAAAAGGGAGAAGAAGTGATTGCTATTCGACCACTACGCCGTGATGATGTAGCCGACGCGATACAGGTGCTCCTCGGCGGAACGTTCTCGCCGGAGGCGGAAGACGCCACCCAAGAGGAGCGCTATTGGTCGGCCGCCGTCGGCGTACAAAGCAATGGCGGCGTAGTCCTGGTGGCCGATGACGACGGAGAAGTGGTGGGCTTGTGCCAAGTCTTGATTTTGCACCACTTCCAACACACTGGAGGCAAGACGGCCGAAGTGGAGTCCGTCCACGTACGCAGTGACCGCCGGAGCCAGGGTATTGGCGCGCAACTTATTGCGGCCGCCGAGTCGCACGCCGAGTCACTCGGCTGTTATCGCATTCAACTCACGAGCAACAACAAGCGAATCGACGCCCATCGCTTCTACGCCCGTTTGGGGTATAGCCAAAGCCACCAAGGATTTAAGAAGCCACTGCCTCGCTAGCCTCAACCTCGGAGGTTCCAATGGAACACATTCATGAGATTCGCGAAGAACTACGTCAACCGGCGCTCAACCTACGTGGTGAGATTCCTGAAGTCATGCGAGCCTTCGCCGACCTCTCCCGTTCGGCCATGGCCGAGGGTGAGCTCAGTACAGGTTTTAAGGAACTCATCGCGCTCGCTATTGCCGCGACCCGTGAGTGTGATGGTTGTGTCGCGGCTCACGCCCGCGGGGCCGCCCGAGCCGGAATCACGAGGCACCAAGTGGCCGAAGCTATGGGCGTCGTGATCTTGATGAATGGCGGACCGGGAACCGTGTGGGGTCCTCGAGCCCTCCAGGCCTTCGATGAGGCCGTGGCGGAGCGAACCGAGAGTTAGAGCGAATAGCTCAAACGCTTGATGCCGTTCACAAAGCTCGACTCCAGTTGGGCCGCGGCGCTGGTGGCTTTGACATTGGGGTAGCGCTTCAAGAGCTCTCGGAACATCACGTTGATCTCACGACGGGCGAGGTGGGCACCGAGACAGAAGTGGGGACCGGGTGCGCCAAAGCCGTAGTGGTCGTTCGGCGTACGGGTGACGTCGAAGGTGTACGGGTTAACGAAGGCCTCTTCGTCGCGGTTGGCCGAGTTGTAGAACAACAGGACCTTGTCGCCGGCCTTGAGCTCCTGATCGGACAACGTGTAGTCGGTGGCTAACGTGCGACGCATCCAAGTAACGGGTGAGGCCCAGCGAACGATTTCGTCGACGGCCGTCTTCTGGTTGGCCTCAAAGTCGTTCAGCAGAATGGCCTTCTGGTCGGGGTGTTCGGTCAACGCATTGAGACCGTGGGCAATCGCGGTACGTGTCGTTTCGTTTCCGGCCGTCACCAGCAGAACGAAGAACGACGCCAACTCCTGCTGGGTCAACTTCTCGTCTTCAATTTCGGCGTTTACGAGCGCACTGGTGATGTCGTCGATGGGGTTCTCGACGCGGTACTTGCCGAGCTCCTCCATGATGCCCGTGAGGGTGCCACCGGCTTCGAGGAAGGCGAGTACGGGGTCGGTCCCGGCCGGAATGATGTCGGGGTCTCCCATGGACAAAATCACGTTCGAGCAGTTCAGCACCGTCTGGTACTCCGAGGCCGGTACGCCCATCATGTCGCAGATGATCTGCAGGGGGAACGGCGCGGCAATGTCGGTCACGAAGTCACCGGTGCCCTGAGAGGCGGCCCGGTCGAGCGTCTCGATGGCCACGCGGTCAATGGAGTCCTCAACGGCCTTGACGTTGCGAGGGTTGAAGGCGTTGGAGACGATGCGACGCAGACGGGCGTGCTTGGGGTTGTCGGTGGAGATCATGCCGGAGAAGTACTCGACCATTTCTGGTGGGAGGTCCATCTGCGAAACGGCGCCGGGACCCGAGAGAAATACTTCGGGGTGGCGGCTCGCGGTGGCGACGTCCTTGTAGCGAGTGAGGGCGTAGTAGCCGGTCCCGGTGGGGAACTCCAGCGAAGATCCTTCGATCACGGGCTGGTCGTAGTAGCTAATGGGCTTTTCGGCGCGGAGGGTCTGAAAGGCCCCTTCGCGCTCGCTCCAGGGGCGACGCCAAAAGTCCATGTCGGAGAGATCGATCTGGTCCACGTTGAGAATCGGGTTGGGTTGCATCCATAAAATCTATGGGAAACAGGCCTGAGGTCACGATTTCTCCTACGGCTGGCAGAATAACTCTGTGACTACTACCTTGACCGACGAAGAGCGGGGCTCCCGCCTCTCCGCGCTGACCGCCCTGATTGACCTGATGCGCCCCTCCGTTCAAGCCGATGGTGGTGACTTGGTCCTGGTCCGCGCCGACGTCGAGACCGGCTCCGTGGAAGTTCAACTGGGCGGCGCTTGCTCGAGCTGTGCCGTATCGAGCGCCACCCTCCAGGGTGGGGTAGAGCGCATTCTGCGTGGCCGACTCGACTGGATCACTGAAGTTGTCGGCAGCGTTGACGAGACGATGGATCTCGAAACCAGTTCCGCCATGGGCAGTGGCGGCTACGTGCCGCGCTACCGCGACCTGTAGGAAGTTCCTCAACCCGCTCTTGCGCTTCTCCTCACCACCCCCTATTATTTAGTTAGGGTAAGTAATGGAAAACGAACAGTTGGAAGAAACGGCCGCACGGCTCCGCCGAAGCGTGACGCGGCTAAACCGTCGCCTCCGTCAGAATTCGCTGGCCGATGTTTCTCCCGCCCAGGCCTCCATGCTCGCGACGATTGAGAAACTCGTCAAGCCGACCCTCGGCGACCTGGCCAAGGCCGAACAGATTCAGCCACCCTCCGTCACGCGACTCGTGCAGAGCCTCGTTGACGCGTCACTCTGCACCCGAACTGTCGATGAGCGTGATCGCCGGGCCCAGCGCGTTGAGTTGACGACCCAAGGGCGCAAGGAGCTGCAGTCCATCCGCCGCAAGAAGACGGTCTGGCTTTCATCTCGACTCGAAGAACTCTCCACCGCCGACCAGAAGAAGGCGGCCGAGCTGGCAACCCTGCTCGAGAAGATCTTGGGTGAGTCGTGAGCGCCGCGAGCCGGATCGCCGGCCGTACCTTCGCCGCGCTCGCCGTGCCGAACTACCGCAAGTACTTCATCGGGCAGGTCATC
>CALAYR010000037.1 GCA_937894805.1 uncultured Acidimicrobiaceae bacterium
CGGAAACGAGAAGTGTTCTTCATATAGGCGCAGAACATACTTTGCCGGTGTGACATATCGGCTCTCGAATCATCCTTTGAGAACTGCTTGCACCTCTAGCCGCCTTTCGCCAGATTCGTCATGAGAGACTGTCTCTGTGGCCCCACTAATTCCTGCCGCTTCAAGCCCCGCCGAGGTGCCAATTCCTGTGGGCCAACACGTTCGCGTCGATGATTCTGTGGAATTCATTGGCGACCAGGTCATTACCGGTGGCCACCCCTGGCGCCTCCTGCGCCTCAATAGCGGAGCCATCCGAGCACTACGGTCCTGGCAAGACGGTGCGCCCGTGACGCCCGAAAACCAACGATTGGCCCGGTCCCTTCGCCAGCAGGGAATCCTTCGACTGGTCGACACCGAACCCCTACCCCTCGCTGACGTCACCATCGTCATTCCCGTCTTTAACGATCTGTCGGGACTGCAGTCACTCCTACCCCGTCTACGAGGCGTCGCCGTCATCGTCATCGACGACTGTTCGCCACGGGGTAAAGAGCTGCACGCACTCGTCGAGACCAACGGTGCCACCTATGTGCGCCTACCCTCCAATCAAGGACCGGCCGCAGCTCGCAATCACGGGGCCGGTCTCGTAACAACCCCCTACGTCTGGTTTCTTGATTCCGATGTCGAGAGTTCCAACTGTCGCAGTGAATGGGACCGACTCAGTGGCGCGTTCCGCGATCCTCTGGTGGCGGCCGTGGCCCCACGCATCATGGGATCCGATGGTGAAGGCGTCCTGGGCAAGTATGAATCGCGACACGGCCCTCTCGACCTCGGTCCGGCCGGTGGCCTCGTGGTTCCGCGCGCCCGTGTCTCCTACGTGCCCACGGCTTCGCTCGTCGTTCGCCGCTCAGCCTTTGGCGAAGGGTTTGACGAGTCTCTCCGTACTGGTGAGGACGTTGACTTCATTTGGCGTCTGACCCAACGTGGCTGGCTTGTCGAATACCGGCCCGACGTGGTGCAACACCACCGTTCCCGACCTGATACCCGCAAGTGGTTGCGTCAACGCCACGGGTACGGTCGAAGCGCGGCGACTCTCGCCGAGCGTCACCCCAACGAACTCTCTCCCCTCCGGGTCGATGCGTGGACACTGGCCAGTTGGTTGACGTTGTTGCTCCGCCAACCCAAGTGGACGGCTTCGACGGTGGCGATTGCCACCCGGGGGTTGAAAGACAAGCTCCCAGAATCGTTAGAAGACCGTGACGAAGTGGCCCAAAGAGTCGTCACCAAGGGCATCGCCACCTCGGGAGGACCATTGGCGCAAGCCATCGTTCGGTCCTACTCCCCCTTGCTGATTGCTGGCTTGCTCTCAAAGCGGACCCGTTCGGTCTCGGGAGTTCTACTGCTGGCCGGAACGGTGTGGAAGGTACGCAGCGCCAAACGTCACGTCCTCATTGACGCACCCGTGGCCCTGATTGATGACGTGGCCTACGCCACCGGCGTGTGGCGTGGCGCTTGGGAGGCTCGCTCGTGGCGTGCCGTCAAGCCGACCATCACCTTTGCCACCGGTGGGCTCCAGGCACTGCTCAAGAAAAACGAAACCCCCTCAACCCAGCGCTAGCCAGATCGAGGGGGCCTCGGAAGTTTCGAACTAGTCGAAGCGAACTACGCCTCGGACGTTCTTACCGGAGTACATGTCCTGGTAGCCCTGCTGGACTTCGTCCAGTGAGTACTCAGTGGTAACCAGTTCGTCGATCATCAACTTGCCTTCGCTGTGGAGCTTGAGCAAACGGGGAATCTGCACGCGGGGGCTCTCGGAGCCAAAGACGGTGCCCTTGAGCTCCTGGTTAAACATCGAGAGGCCGAACAGGTTGAGCTTGACGTCGTTCTGGTGGTACGGGGCAATGGCGGTGGCCACGATGGTGCCGCCCTTGGCCGTAATCGAACGGGCCTCTTCAATCAGTTCACCGGTCAAGACGCCGGGCGTCAAGATCACGACGTCACAGTTCTTACCGGAGGTCAACTCGCCCATGAAGCTGAAGGCCGCTTCGAGAGCCGAGCTGGCACCGTGGGTGGCACCAATCTGCTTGGCGCGCTCGACCTTGGAGGGCTCGAGGTCGATAGCGATAACGGCGCGAGCACCGGCGTGCACGGCACCCTGGATGGCGCCGGAACCGACACCACCACAACCGATAACGGCGACGACGTCACCGGGACGTACGTTGCCGCGGTTGACGGCCGAGCCGAAGCCGGTCGAGATACCACAGGAGATCAACGCGGCGGCGCGGAGGTCGTACCAGGGCTCGATGCGAACCAACGAAGCCTCGTGCACGACGATGTACTCAGAGAAGGTTCCGAGCTGGGCCATGCGGTTGAGGTTCTCGCCGTTGAGCGTGTGACGCCAGGTGCCGTCGGAGATCATCGGACCGGCCAGGGTGGAAGCGCCAAGGTCACAGATGTACTGACGACCGGAGGCGCAGTACTCACACTTGCCACAGGAAGGGACGAAGGAGACGGCGACGTGGTCGCCGGCCTTGAGGCCCGTGACGTTTGGTCCCACGGACTCCACGATGCCGGAACCTTCGTGTCCACCGATGATGGGGAACATGGTGTTACGGCCGGAGAGGAATTCGAGGACTTGGGGGTCCTGGGAGATGTCACCGGTGCGCAGGTGCTCATCGGAGTGACACATACCCGAGAAGGCCATCTTGACCTTTACTTCATTGGACTTCGGCTCATCGATTTCGATGATCTCGGTCGTCCAGGGCTCATTAAGACCCAAAAGAACTGATGCCTTGACCTGCATAACTTCCCCCTCAGAGAGTTGGCCAGAGGACTCTGACCGCACTTTGTACTCTACCGATTCTTAACGGCGGTAATTACTGATGCAGAAGCGCGATTCGCTCGGCAATCTGGGCCTGGGCCTTGGTCCACGCGCTGGCGGGGTCGTTCTCGTCGAGGCCGCCCTGATCCATCGGTCCAGTGGGCTCCACGTTGATGAAATGGACGTCAGTGTGGCCAAAGCGCATAAAGAGGTTCTTGATCCAGGGTCGGAAGGAGTCGAGGTGGGCGTTGTCCCCCTCGGCGTACATGCCGCCGCTGGAGATGATGATTGAGACGTCGGTCGCCTCAAGGACCGAGGGCGTGGTGAAGTTGGTCCGGAGATTAACAATCTGGTCGACCCAGGCCTTGAGGGCCGAAGGGGCACTCCAGTTGTACATCGGCGAGGCGATCACGACGTGAGTGGCGTGGACCAACTCGTCAACGAGCTCGTCTTGGAGTTTCATGGCCTCTTGCTCTTCGGGCGAGTGAACGTCGGGGGCCTTGCGACCGGCCCGCACACCCTCGAAGCTCAAGTGGGGAATCTCGTAGGTATCGCGATAGAGGATGCGGGCCTCGGGGAACTTGGCCCGATACTGCTCAATAAAGAGGTCGAGCGCGCGGCGGGACCATGACTTTGATCCACGGGGAGAAACAGTGACTGCGAGCAACGTCTGCATGACGACCTTTCGAACTACTCGAGACTAAAGGCGTTGCGCCTTACATCCGTTCCGGAGCGTCGATGCCGAGGAGTGAAAGTCCGAGTGAGAGCGTGCGCGCCGAGACGTCGCAGAGGGCGAGACGCTCATCGCGAAGTGAATCTTCCGCGCTCAGAACCGGACAGGCTTCGTAGAAGGTGGTGAAGCGCTGCGCGAGATCGAAGAGGTAGGTGCAGAGGCGATGAGGCTGCAACGTATTCAACGTGGCGTCGAGCGCTTCGGGCAGGGCCAACAGGCCGAGGGCGAGGTGACGGGCGGCAGGGTCACTCAACGTCCACGACACATTGTCGCCCAAGAACGGCTCGTTGAGTCGACGGAAGATGGAACGGATGCGGGCGTGGGCGTAGGCCAGGTAGGGACCGGTATCGCCTTCGAAGGCGAGCATGCGATCGAGGTCAAAGACGTAGTCCTTCTGACGCTCAGTTGACAGGTCGGCGTACTTCACCGCGGCGCGGGCCAAGGTGAGAGCCAGCGCGGCCTGCTCGTCGGCGCTCATATCGCTTTGGCGCGCTTGAAGTTGGGCCAGTGCCCGTTCGGTCGCTTCGTCGATGAGTCCGACCAACTTCACCGTCTCGCCACTGCGAGTCTTAAACATCTTGCGATCTGGCCCCAACACGTTGCCGAAGGCGACGTGCTCAATCCGTACAGCCTCGGGCAGCCAGCCGGCCGCGCGGGCCGCGGCCCACACCATGTCGAAGTGCTGGGCCTGCGGTGCCCCTACGACGTAGAGAATTTCGTCGGCGTGAAGATTGCCGACGCGATCACGAACGGCCGCGAGGTCCGTGGCGGCGTAGCCAAATCCCTCGTCGGACTTTTGCACGATCAGCGGCAGGGGCTCGTTTTCACGATTCGTGAAGCCCGGGAGAAAGACGACTTGGGCGCCGTCGCTCTCCACGAGGAGACCGGCCGACTTGAGATCGGTGACGACGTCATCGAGCATTGGGTTATAGAACGATTCGCCCACCACGTCGCTGGGCTGCAACAACACGTCGAGTTTGTCGTAGACCTCTTGGAAGTAGGCCACTGATTGAGTGACGAGGAGGCGCCAGAGTCGGTTGGTCTCGGTGTCGCCACCCTGGAGCAGCACCACGCGAGCCCGACTGCGCTCCTTGAACGTGTCGTCACTGTCGAACTTTTGCCGAGCGGCCCGATAGAAGGTGTCGAGGTCACCCATCGAGAGACTCTGAACGGCGGCGTCTTCGCCGAGATCGATGAGGTGCTCAATCAGCATGCCGAACGGCGTACCCCAGTCCCCCACGTGGTTGCGGGCAATGACCGTATGACCCATGAAGCGATTGATCCGAGCGAGGGCGTCGCCAATCACTGTGGAGCGCAGGTGACCGACGTGCATCTCCTTGGCGACGTTCGGGGCCGAGTAGTCAATGACGATCGTCTTGGCGTTCGGCGAGACGGGAACGTTCAGTCGCTCGTTGGCCACCAACTCATTGAGTTGCTGGCCGAGAAACGCTGGCGTCAGTGAGAGGTTCAGAAATCCGGGACCGGCCACTTCGACGGTGGCGAGGCCCGCGAGGTCGAGTGAGGCTACGAGTTCGTCGGCTACTTCTCGGGGTGGTCGGCCGAGAGCCTTCGCCAGGCCCATCACGCCGTTGGCCTGATAGTCGGAGCGATCAGATGGGCGCAGTACGGGGTCACTGCCCGGTTGAAGAGCGTCAAAGGCACTCTGGAGGCGAGCTTCGAGGAGTTCGTACGTAGAGGGCATCAACTCATTCTCTCACTTGCCGTCTTCACGATGGCGGTCCGAGTCAAAGGGCGTGACCACAATCTTGAGCAACGCGGCCAGCTGTTCGCGCATGACTCCATCGAGACCGTGGAGTAACTCGTCCTCTCGTGCGACCAAGTCCGTTAGGGCCGAGTCGACACGGCGCTGTCCGGCCGCCGTCAAACGAATGCGAACGGAACGTGCATCAGTGGGGTCCGGGCGGCGGCGGATCAGACCCCGGTCTTCTAAGTGACGGAGTCGGTTCGTCATCGTTCCCGAGGTGACCAGTGTCTGGGCCAGCAGTTGACTGGGTGAGAGTTCGTGAGGCGGGGCGCTGCGCCGGAGCGCGGACAGTACGTCAAAGGACCATGTCTCTAACTCGTGACGAGCGAAGATTGTGGTGCGTTGCCGATGCAGGTGCTGGGCCAGTCGGGTCACCCGGGACCAGACCTCGAGCGGCGAGACGTCGATCGTCGGCAGCGCCCGCTGCCACCCTTCGACTATTCGCTCGACTTCGTCCTGCATATTCCTCCAGAGTGTCCCTTCAATATACCTTGACGTCAAGATACTTTTTGCATAGTATGAAGCCATGAGCAATGAACTGAACTCCTTTGACGCCAAGAGCACCCTTTCAGTCGGCGACCAGTCGCTGACCTACTACTCACTCCAAGCGCCCGCGCTGCGCGAACTCGGTGTGGACCAGCTCCCCTACTCCATCAAGGTCCTCCTCGAGAACCTGCTGCGCCACGAAGACGGCAAGAAGGTCACCAAGCAAGACATTGCCGCCCTCGCCTCGTGGGCCAAGACACCAACGCGTCACGGTGAAGCGGCCGGCGACGACGCCCGTGAGATTGCCTTCACCCCCGAGCGCGTCTTGATGCAAGACCTCACCGGCGTACCCGCCGTGGTTGACCTGGCCGCCATGCGCGACGCCATCATCGCCCTCGGTGGCGATGCCGAGAAGATCAACCCCCTCGTACCCGTCGAGTTGGTCATCGACCACTCCGTCATCTTGGAGCGCACCGGCACGGCCGAGAGCTACGAAGAGAACGTAGCCATTGAGTACGAGCGCAACCGTGAGCGGTACGAATTCTTGAAGTGGGCCCAGAGCTCCTTCCGCAACTTCCGCGTCGTGCCTCCGGGCATGGGTATCTGCCACCAGGTCAACCTGGAGCACCTCGCTCGCGTGGTCTTTAACACCGACGGTGTGGCCTACCTCGACACCGTGGTCGGCACTGACTCGCACACGACCATGATCAACGGACTCGGCGTTCTTGGTTGGGGCGTTGGTGGCATTGAGGCCGAGGCCGCCATGCTCGGCCAGCCCACCTCGATGTTGATTCCGCCCGTCGTGGGACTCCGTCTGATCAACGCCACTCGCGAAGGAGTAACGGCCACGGACGTTGTCCTCACCATCACCGAACTGCTGCGTAAGCACGGTGTGGTCGGCAAGTTCGTCGAAGCGTACGGACCGGGCATCTCGGCCCTGTCGCTCGAGACTCGCGCCACCATTGGCAACATGGGTCCCGAGTACGGCGCCACCTGTGCCATCTTCCCCATCGACCAAGTCACCTTGGACTACTTGAAGTTCACCGGTCGCCCCGCCGAGCAGCTCGCGCTCGTCGAGACCTACGCCAAGGCCCAGGGCATCTGGCACGACGCCACCAGCCCCGAGCCAATCTTCTCGGAGTACGTGGAGCTCGACCTCTCGACCGTGGAGCCCAGCTTGGCTGGACCGAAGCGTCCCCAGGACCGCGTTCGTCTCGGTGGCACTCGTGAGGCCTTCCGCACGGCCCTCGGTCGCGACCCCAAGGAAGTGCACGGAACGGCCGCTGCCGCCACACTGCGCGATGGCGCCGTCACCGTGGCCGCCATCACATCCTGCACCAACACTTCGAACCCCAGTGTCTTGGTCGCGGCCGGACTGGTGGCGAAGCGAGCTCTCGAAAAGGGTCTGACCGTTAAGCCCTGGGTCAAGACCTCACTCGCACCGGGAAGTCGGGTCGTCACGGACTACCTCGACCGAGCCAACCTCTCCAAGCCCCTCGATGAGTTGGGTTTCTACCTCGCCGGCTACGGCTGCACCACGTGCATTGGTAACACGGGACCACTCCTCGATGGCGTCAGTGATGCCGTGAACGAACACGATCTCTCTGTTGTTTCCGTGCTCTCGGGTAACCGCAACTTCGAAGGTCGAATCAGCCCCGACGTGAAGCAGAACTTCTTGGCCTCGCCCCCACTCGTGGTGGCCTTCGCCTTGGCCGGAACGGTCGACATCGACCTGACCACCGAACCCCTCGGGACCGGTAGTAACGGCGAGCCCGTCTTCTTGAAGGACATCTGGCCTAGCGACCGCGAAGTGGCCGATGCCGTTCGCGCCTCGTTGACTCCCGAGATGTTCGCCACTCGCTACGCCGCCGCCTTCGACGGTGACGAGCGCTGGCAGGCCGTACCGACGAGCAAGACCGTCACCTACTCGTGGGACTCCAACTCGACCTACGTCAAGTTGCCTCCGTACTTCGACGGTCTCTCAATGCAGGTCGGACAGGTCCACGACGTCGTTGGCGCTCGCGTCCTCGCGAAGCTTGGTGACTCCGTAACCACGGACCACATCTCCCCCGCCGGCAATATTCGCCCCAACGTGCCGGCCGGACTCTTCCTGACCGAGCGTGGCGTCAGCCAGGCCGACTTCAACTCCTACGGCACCCGTCGAGGTAATGACTCGATCATGGTCCGCGGCACCTTCGCCAACATTCGACTGCGCAACCAGCTCGTTGACGTGGAGGGTGGCGTGACGAAGAAGTTCCCCGAAGCCGAGCAGATGTTTATCTTCGATGCCGCGACAAAGTACGCCAGCGAGGGCACCCCGTTGATGATTTTGGCCGGTAAGGAGTATGGTTCCGGCTCGAGTCGTGACTGGGCCGCCAAGGGCACCAAGTTGCTCGGCGTCCGGGCCGTGCTCGTCGAGAGCTACGAGCGCATTCACCGTTCCAACCTCGTCGGCATGGGCATCTTGCCGTTGCAGTACAAGGCCGGTGAAACGGCCGCGACGTACAACCTCGATGGTTCGGAGGTCTTTACGGTGAACGGCATTGAAGCACTGAATCAGGGCGCGACCCCCGGTACGGTCACGCTCGATGTTCAGCGGGCTAACGGTGAGTCATTCAGCTTTGACGTTCGTCTCCGCATCGACACGCCAACCGAGGCCGAGTACTACTGCAACGGTGGAGTCTTGAACTTCGTACTCCGTCAGTTGACCGCTTCGTAGTTTCAAAGTTCCGCAGTTGCGAAAAGGTCGGACACGTTTCAGTGTCCGACCTTTTGCTGTTTAGAAATAACGCCGACTTCACTAAGACGTTGAATTTCAAAATGCCAGCCTCCCGTTATGGTGATACGGATGGCTCTGGCCTTGAAAGGTGTTTTATGTCGAAGGTCGAGTTTCGTAATGTCAACAAGTCGTTTGGAGATAATCAGGTTCTGACGAACTTCGAACTCTCTGTCGACGATGGCGAATTCCTAGTTCTTCTCGGGCCTTCCGGCTGTGGCAAAACAACCGCACTGCGTATTCTCGCCGGTCTCGAGGACGTTTCTTCCGGCTCGGTCCACATTGGCGATCGTGAAGTTACGAGTGAAGAGCCCAAGGACCGTGACATTGCCATGGTCTTTCAGAGTTACGCCCTCTACCCCCACATGACTGTCCGTAAGAACGTGGAATTCCCACTCCGTAATGCGGGGGTCTCCAAGGACGAAATCAAGTCGCGTGTTGACCAGGCCCTCCAAACTGTGGGGCTCTCCGACCTAGGTGACCGTAAGCCTGGCCAGCTCTCAGGTGGCCAACGCCAGCGAGTCGCCCTGGCTCGTGCCATCGTGCGTCGACCCAAAGTCTTTTTAATGGACGAACCATTGAGCAACCTGGACGCCACGTTGCGCCAACAGACCCGCGCCGATATTGCGGCCCTACAGCGCACGCTCGGAACGACCACTCTTTACGTGACGCACGATCAGGTCGAAGCCATGACGATGGGTACCCGCATTGCCGTGATGTACCAAGGCAAGCTGCAACAGGTCGGAGCACCTACCGACCTCTACCACCGGCCCGCAAACGCGTTTGTCGCCAGCTTCTTGGGCAATCCCGGCATGAATCTCATTCGTGGCAGCGTGCAGGGTGGCGCCGTACGCGTTGCGGGGTCCGTGGTGAGTACCACCAACCTTGCTGACCGGAGCGACGTCACCATCGGCGTACGTGCCGAGGACCTCCGTATTGGCGATGCCGGCTTTGCGTGCGAGGTAGTCATCGTGGAAGACCTTGGTTCGGAAGTTCACGTTGTTTGTCAAAGCGCAGAGTCGGACCGAATTGTCATCCGGCAACTCTCGGCGACCACGCGACCAACGGTGGGCCAGACGGTCCACCTAGCAATCGATGGTGCAACCCACTTGTTTGACGCGATGACCGGCGAACGTTGCGAGGGGTAGTGGCTAAGCGCACTACGTCATTGCCGACTGCAGGAGTCGGCGTCTTTCGAACTAAGCGCGATCGGCGCATCGGCCTGGCACTCACTTTGCCTAGTCTGGCCCTGTTTCTACTCTTTACCTACTACCCCTTCTTCAAGAACTTTCAGCTGGCCCTCTACCGCGCGGCACCATTCCCGACGTTGCCCAACAAGTTCGTCGGACCCAGCCAGTTCTTCAGCATCTTCTCTGACGCCCAGTTTTGGGACAGCGTTCGCTCAACGGTCATATTCGTAGGACTCGTAGTGCCGATTGGTGTCTTCTTGGGTCTACTCATGGCCGTCGCTGCACACCAGCGACTCAAGGGCATTCGTGTCTACCGCACGATTTTTTCAAGCACCGTGGTTTCGAGTGCCGCGGTCGCCGCGGTCGTCTTCTCGACACTTCTCAGTCCGGTCTCGGGCTACCTGCCCTCAATCGGTATTCACGCCCCTGACATCACGAGTAGCGCGACCTGGGCGATGCCCATGGTGGCGATTGTGTCGGCGTGGCAATTCGTGGGCCTGGCATTCATCATCCTGACGGCTGGCCTCCAGAGTCTGCCTGATGACCTCTTGGAAGCCAGTCGTGTCGATGGTGCTTCGAGCTGGACGAGATTCTGGCGCATCATCCTGCCCCTACTGTCGCCCACTGTGTTCTTTACCCTGATTGTTGGCGTCATCTACGGGCTACAGAGCTTTGGCCAAATCGACATCATGATTGGTACGCAAAACTCGACGTTTACCCATACCAACGTGTTGATTTACGCGATCTACCGATTCATCCACGTTTCGGCGGATCCCGGCATGGCCGCCAGCTACTCAATTGCCCTCTTTTTCATCACTCTGGTGGTCACCTTGATCCAGTTCCGAATCCTCGAGAAGCGAGTCCACTATGGCCAGTAAGCAACGTCGCCTCGCCGGCCGTACGGGCTCCTACGCCCTCCTAACGCTGCTGGCCTTCATTGTGGGCTTTCCTCTGTACATAATCTTCGCGGGCTCCTTGATGTCCCTGAAGGAGATCACCTCAGTACCGCCCAGCCTCTTTCCAATGCATCCCATCTGGAGCACCTTCCGTGATGCCTTCGTCGGGGGCAACCTGGGTCAGTACCTCGCCGTGTCATTTTTCCAATCGGGCATCATCGTGGTCGGCCAAGTGCTGACTTCGATTTTGGCCGCATTCGCCTTTGCCTATATTCAGTTCCCCTGGAAGCGAACAATCTTTGTCGCGATGCTGGCCACGTCCATGATTCCTTTCGAGGTGACCGTGACCGCCAACCTCCAGACGGTTGCCGCCCTGGGCTGGAGCGAAACGATGCAGGGCCTCGTCGTACCCTTCCTGGCCACGGGGTTCGGAATCTTTTTACTCCGTCAAGCATTCCTTCAGATTCCGAAGGAGATGCACGAAGCGGCCGTCATCGATGGCTACTCCTCGTGGAAGTTCATGTGGCGCGTGGCCGTACCACTCGCCCGGCCTTCGATAGCCGCTCTAGCGGTCTTCAGTTTTCTCGGGGCTTGGAATCAGTATCTCTGGCCCCTTCTGGAAACTGGTTCCAATAAAAACATCCAAACAATCCAAATGGGAATACGTGGCGTTGGCGGTCAAGTCTCCACGGCCAACGTATCTCTGGCTGCTGCGGCTATCGCTGTAGCTCCACTTCTAATTCTCCTCGTCTTCTTTCAGAAGCATCTCGTGCGCAGCCTCACCGCGGGAGCAGTGAAATAATCTTCGGCTTCGCATTGACCTCACACTGCGTTTAACTGAAGCAGTTACCCTGCAAGCATGAAGACAAACCCCCTAATTAAAATCTTGGCGAGTAGCGCTCTCGCCTTGACATCAATGGCGTCGGTGACGCTGGTACACACGACCAATGCGCAGGCCGCCAGTTCGACATGCGATCCCTCGTTGCTTGCCAAAGCGACGAGCAAGGTCAACATCACCTTTGAAGAATCGATGGCCGGTGGTGCCGTTGGGGGCACCGGCAACAAGGGCAAACTCGCTGCCTTGATTGCGTCCTACAACGCGAGCCAAAACAAGGTTCACGTCACAGACGTGAATGACACCGGTGGCTACACCGACACCTGGACCAAGTACGTGGCATCCCTCAGCGGTTCGGGCTCGACTCCGAACGTTGTGATGTTCGCCCAGGAGGACACTCAGGCCGCTGCCGACACCCAATCAGTTATGCCAATTTCGACCTGCTTGAATGCCGACAAGAAGGCTTCCGTTAAGACTTTCGTGACCAAGGCAATCAATGCCTACACAATCGGATCGACACAGGTCGGCATGCCGTTCTCCGTCTCAACGCCAGTCATGTACTACAACAAGCAGGCCTTTGCGAAGTCTGGCATCAAGAGTCCGCCAACCACGATGGCGCAATTAATTGCCGACCAAAAGCTTCTACAGAATCACGGCTACAAGTACGGCGTGGCTCTCAAGAAGGATCCCTGGATTACGACAACGTGGATGGGTCTAGCCGACCTTCCAGTGCTGAACAATGGCAACGGCCACACCCGTCGTGCGACTGCGGCGACTTTCAACAACGCCACGTCACAGGCGTACTGGAATTCCATGCAGACCATCATTAAGAACGGTGGATTGGCAAGCTCGGCTACTGGCAATATCACAACGGCCTACGCCAATATCTTTGCCATCTCAACTGACGATGCGGGAATCACCTTTGACACCACGGCGGCCCTGGGCAGCATCCAAGACGCTCTACCGCTGTTCAAGAACGTCACCTTGGGCGTGGCACCACTGCCAACGCTGACTGGAAAATCAGTGGGTTCAACTCCTCCCGGTGGTAACGGACTCTTCATTCCGAAGGCCAACTCCAACCTGGAGACCGCTGCGGCGTGGGACTTTATTAAGTACCTCACCTCCGCTGCCACAATCGCCAAGTGGAGCACTGGAACGGGTTACATTCCAATCCGCACCGACTCTGCCGCCGCCTGGAAAAAGGCTCTTAACGCGACGCAGTTCGGCTGGTACAACGTTGCCTACACCGCTTTCTCCAAGGGTAAGTCTGACAATGCCACTGCGGGCTCCGTTGTTGGTGCCTACGCGGACATCCAGGGCGATCTCGTAACGGCTCTAAACGGCCTTACTCAGAGCCCCTGGCCGTCGGCGAGTTCACTTCTTGCTACCGCTCAGAACGCGGCGACCGCTCACATACTGAGCTACAACAGCCGCCTCTAGTACCTTCACCATCAATGAAACCCCCCGGGCCTTAGGCCCGGGGGGTTTCATTCTTTCCTCACTCTGTTGCACCGGGCCACTAGGCATAAGTTCACGGGATAGTTAGGGCTCATGGGTACTATTTGCCAATGAACCCTCTTGAGCTGTCGACAAAAGTCATCGACGCGGGCGTTGCCTCCGAGCCCGTCAACCGCGTCACCAACGAACTCACGGAACTCGCCGACGGCCTGGCGATTGTCGAAAGTTTTAGTCACACGTTGGCTTGGGACACTGGGGACGGGTTGATGTGCTTTGACGCTTCGGGGGTGAATAGCGGCGCCCAAGTGGTCTCGGCGATTCGCTCGTGGCGTACCGATCCCATTGCTTCACTTGTCTACACCCACGGTCACGCCGACCACGTCGGCGGAAGCTCCGCCTTTGCCGCTGACGCCCTCGACCAGGGCCGTGCCTTGCCCACGGTCTACGGCCACGCCAACGTCAACCCCCGGATCGATCGCTACGCCTTGACCTCGGACTGGAATCTGGCGATTAATCACCGCCAGTTCGGCGGCGTCTCCAGCGACATGGGTCTCGATATTGGCGCCGGAGCCAAGCGCTTCCTTCCGTCCTCCACCCTGCGCACCGACATTTCGTTCGATGACTTCTACTCCATGACCGCGGGAGACACGACCGTCGAGTTCCACCACGGTCGGGGTGAAACTGACGATCACCTCTGGGGGTGGCTACCCGAAAAGAAGTGGATCTTCACCGGTGACTTCATTATCTGGAACTACCCCAACGCCGGGAACCCGCAGAAGGTCCAGCGATACGCATTGGAGTGGGCCCAGGCGCTGCGCAAGATGATCGCCCAGGGACCAGAGCTCCTGCTCCCCGCGCACGGCCTACCCATTGAAGGTAAGGCCCGTATTGCGCGCGTGCTCGACGAGATCGCGTCCACGCTGGAAGATGTGGTGAGTCGTGTCCTCGACATGATGAATGCCGGTGAGACGCTCGACACCATTATTCACACCGTCACGGTCGATGCGGCCACCCTCGAAAAGCCCTACCTCCGCCCCTATTACGACGAGCCCGAGTTTGTCGTTCGCAACATCTGGCGGCTCTATGGCGGATGGTGGGACGGGGCGGCGTCACGTCTGAAGCCGGCCGCCGATGCCGCCGTCGGAGCCGAAGTGGCCGCGTTGGCCGGTGGGGCTCGCGCACTGATGGACCGGGCACTCGCACTCGTGGAAACCGATATGCGTCTGGCCTGTCACCTCGCCGACTTTGCCGGTTGGGCCGAACCAGATTCACCTTCCATCCATGGCGACCGCGCTCAGATCTACTGGCTCCGTCGCCAGCAGGAGAAATCGCTAATGAGTAAGGGAATCTTCAGCGCCGCCTCTCGAGAGAGTCAGGCGATCGCCGGCACCACGATTGAGCGCAAGTAACTACTGGGTGGAAACGGGGCGGAAGCCCTCGGCCAGGTGACCTTCGGGAAGCCCGGCCGCCTTGCCGATTGTCTCGCCCCACGTGCGGAGCATCTCAGCGAGGTCTTCACGGTGACCGACCTGGCTGTCGTGACAACGCAACGCCGCCACCTTCTTTTCAAACACAGCCGTAGTGTCGACCACCATGGTGGGCTGACTACTCATGACCCAGACAACGGGCACGGTGTGTGGTTCGTGGCCCGCTACGAGCAGTTCCACGTGAGAGTGGGGATTACGCGAGTCGGGGTAGACGGCACGCATCGTGGCCTCACCGGACGCGAGGTGATCCGGGTGTGAGGCGTAGATGCGCTCCCAGTTGCGCTCGGGGCTCTGGCAGAGGATGAGATCAGGCTTCGTAATACGAATGACCCGTGAGATCTCCTTGCGCAACTCCAACGTCGGCTCCACTTCACCATCGGGCCAGCCGAGAAAGTGCAGATCGGTCACACCAAGCACGGCGGCGGCGGCAGTCTGCTCGTTCTCACGAATAACGGCCCGTTCGGCCTTGGTGTGGGTGGAGGCGTCGCCACCGGCGTCGCCGGAGGTGACGAGGCAGTAGGAGACGTGAATACCGAGACCGGTCAACGTGGCGATGGTGCCGGCGGCACCGAAGTCGATGTCATCGGGGTGAGCTACTACGGCCAAGGCACGCTTGATGGTGCCGTCGTATTCAAAGACGGGAACGGCCTCGGTCATAGAACTGACTCGCTCATGTCGGGCTCCCATTCGGCCAGATTCTGAAGGTGGGGGTTGTTGGAGAAGACCTCAACGACCGGCTTCTTCATGGCCAAGCGACGCATGACGACACCGGCCTCCACGATCTGGTTCCACAACAGTAGGGATACGACGACACCTGTGGCACCGGCCCGAGCGGTACGGCCCGAGCGGTGGAGGTAGGCCTTGTGGTCTTCTGGGGGATCGAAGTGAATAACGCAGTCCACGCCGTCGATGTGAATACCACGAGCCGCCACATCGGTGGCGACGAGCACGTGGAGCTTGTCAGCCGTGAAGTCGGCCAAGGCCTTTTCGCGCTGACTCTGACGAAGGTCACCGTGAATGGCGGCGGCGTCAATGCCCTCTTTCTGGAGCTGCTCAACGAGACGGTCGGCGCCACGCTTGGTGCGGGCGAAAATAATCGACTTGTTAAAAGCTCGGCAGATGGAAGCCGTCACCTTGATACGGTCCATCTGGTGCACGTTTAAGAAGTGGTGGACCATGTTCGAAACGGTCTGTGACTCAGAAACCACCTCGTGGTACACGGGGTCCTTGAGATAGCGCTTCACCAAGCGGTCAACGGCACCGTCGAGTGTGGCGGAGAAAAGCAGAGTCTGGTGGGGGCGAGCATCAATGCGGCGGAGCACCCACTCCACTTGGGGCATAAAGCCCATGTCGGCCATGCGGTCAGCTTCGTCCAGCACCAGCACGTCGAGCTGGGAGACGTCAACCTCACCACGGTCACCGAGGTCAATCAAGCGACCGGGGGTGGCGATGATGACGTCGGCACCCTTGCGGACGTCCTTGATTTGGCGTTCGATGTCGGCACCGCCGTAGACAGAAACCAGGCGAAGACCAATGGACTCACCGAGGGGCTTGAGAACATCAAAGACCTGAACGGCCAGTTCGCGCGTGGGCAAGAGGACGAGCCCTTTGGGCGTCGCGGGTCCGTCACCCTTCGGTGCTCCCCCGCTCTCAGCAATTCTCTGGAGCATCGGCAGGCCAAAGCCCAGCGTCTTACCGGAGCCCGTCTTGGCCTTGCCGCAGACGTCACGACCGGCGAGCGCATCGTTGATGGTCATCGCCTGGATCGGGAATGCCGCCGTAATGCCTTGGGCGGCCAGAGTAGAAACAAGTCCTTCGTGAACGCCGAGGGCGGCGAAGGTCTGTTCGGTAGCGTAAATGTCCGTCTTTTCAGACGGCTCATTGGAAATAGTCACAACAACACAATTCTCTCGGTCGGACCCTGGACCGCTGTAGAGAAGTGGAGCGTGGGCCCAAGCACGTGCAGTCTGCACAATGCTTCGTGTCTATCGTACTCCGAAGTCAATAAATTGAAACTATTCCTAAGGAGATCACATGGCCAAACTCGAAGTCGGCAAGAAAGCCCCCGCTTTTACCTTGATTAACCAAGATGGCGAGAAGGTTTCCCTTAAAGACTTTGCCGGCCAGCGAGTCGTTCTCTACTTCTACCCCGCTGATGACACGCCAGGCTGCACCACCGAGGCCTGTCAGTTCAACGACGAACTCAAGACATTTGCCAAACTCGACACAGTCGTCTTGGGCGTCTCACCGAACAATGAGGCGAGTCACATCAAGTTTCGTGAGAAGTACGGCCTGAAGTTCAACCTGCTCTGTGACCCCGACAAGAAGATGATGGAGAAGTACGGCGCCTACGGCGAAAAGATTCTCTACGGCAAAACGGTTATTGGCGTTATTCGCTCCACCTTCATCATTGGACCGACCGGCACGATTGAGCGGACCTGGTACTCAGTGAAGACCAACGGTCACGCCGCCAAGGTGCTCGAAGCCCTCCAGGACTAAGCACTACTGAAGGTGCTGGCGCACCTTCTTGATGCGGTGGCGCAGACCAATCGCCAACAGCACGAGAAGAATGGCGATCACGGGGAGTTGGAACTTATGGAAGACGTTCGAAACGTGTTCCCAATTCTGGCCCGCCGCGCGACCGAGCAACGTCAACACCGTCACCCAGATGGCACAGCCAATGGTGGTGAGTACGGCGAAGTGGGCCCGGTTCATTCGGGCTACGCCGGCCGGTACGGAGATAACCGTTCGAACAACGGGAATCACTCGTCCGACGAGCACTGATACTGAACCGTACTTGGCGAACCACCGCTCAGCGGTGTCAAGATCGGCGTGCGTCAACAAGATCCACTTACCCCAGCGGTCCACAATGGAACGACCAAAACGGAGACCGAGAATTTCGTAGGCGAAGATTGAACCGGCCAATGAACCAATGACCCCAACGGCGATGACGGAGTACACGCTCCAGGGGTGACCGTGGTTGAGGGAAAAGCTGGCTGCGGTCATCGCGCCGGCAAAACCGAAAGTTCCCTCGGAGGGAATGGGCGCACAGGTGCTCTCCACGAAGG
>CALAYR010000038.1 GCA_937894805.1 uncultured Acidimicrobiaceae bacterium
AAACATCGGTGACTGGAGTTCAGACGTGTGCTCTTCCGATCTCTGCGGTTGAGTCAAGGCCTCGACATGGCGCCCGGTCTCTCCGAACCGGACGTGGCCGATATCTTCGACGAGTACACCTCGGCCAATGAAGCCACTCTCGCGAACTTGGTCTGTTTTGCCGGCGCGGGTGCGTACGACCACGAAGTTCCAGCGGTCGTGAAGATGTTGGGTAGTCGCAGTGAGTTTGTAACGGCGTATACGCCGTATCAACCCGAAGTGGCCCAAGGTATTTTGCAGGCCATATTCGAGTATCAGACCATGATCTCCCGGTTGAGCGGTCTGCCCATAGCCAACGCCTCCCTCTACGACGGAGCGACCGCGCTGGTTGAGGCTGTCAATATGGCTGCAGGCTCCACCAATCGCAGCAAGCTCATCATCTCAGCCGGCGTTCACCCGCACTGGCGCGAGACGGTCCGCACGTTCGCCCAGGGAACCGGCCACCAAATTGTCATCGCACCACTCGTCAACGGCATTACCGATTGGTCGGCAGTGGACGCATCGGATGCTGCGGCCATAGTGGCAACGTACCCCAACTACCTTGGTTTCCTCGAAGATCTGTCGGTGCCGAAGTCGTTGGCGACCGAGAATGGCGCCCTGTTCATTGCCTGTGGCGACCCCGTTGCGGCCGGTGTCTTGAAGACGGCGGGGCAGTGGGGTGCCGATATCTATGTCGGCGAAGGGCAACCCTTCGGTACCGCGCTTTCTTTCGGCGGACCCTACCTTGGGCTCTTTGCCTGCACCGAGGCGCAGATCAGACGGCTTCCAGGTCGGCTTGTCGGCGAGACTCTAGACACGGAGGGCCGTCGCGCGTTTGTCACAACGCTGCGCGCCCGCGAGCAGGACATTCGCCGCGAGAAGGCGACCTCGAACGTGTGTACTAATCAAACTCTGATGGCTGTCACGGCGGCGATTCAGCTCAGCTACCTCGGAACTCACGGCCTGCGGGAAGTGGCGACGCGCTGCGCCCAGGGTGCTCGTTACGCCTATAACCAAATCATCGCGCTTGATGGCGTGTCACCGGTTTCGGATCAACCGTTCTTCCGTGAGTTTGCCGTCGTGACCGCCCAGCCCGCCGATGTGGTGCTCCAGCGACTCGTTGCCGATGGATTCCTGGGTGGACTGTCGGCTAACTCTTTGGCCGGTACCACTGACGGATCGCTCGTCGATCCGAGTCACACCCTCTTGATCTCAGTGACTGAGAAGCGGACGAAATCAGAAATCGATTCTTACGTGGCGGCCCTCGCTAAGGCGGTGAAGTAGATATGACTATGAAAGCTCAACCCGGTGGTCGCGCATCATCCGCCCCACTACTCGGTAATGGTACGGAACCGACCATCTTTGAGATGTCAGTCTCGGGTCGCTCGTCCCACCAACTGCGCACCACACACGTTCCGGCCAAGACACTCGAAGAGTTGGTGCCTTCGACACACTTGAATCCAGATGTCGTTCCTCTGGCCGAGGTCAGCGAGCGAGACCTCGTGGCACACTTCACTCGACTTTCGCATCGTCAGTTCGCGGTTGACCTTGGTGCTTACCCCTTGGGTAGCTGCACGATGAAGTACAACCCCAAGTTCTGTGACTCGATTGCGGCTAATCCCGGTTTGAACTCAGTGCACCCAGGTGCACCGGCCGCTCTGACCCAGGGTTGGCTGCGCTTGATGGTGGACCTAGAGGAAAAGCTGTGCGAGGTCACTGGAATGGCGGCAGCCACGTTGCAGCCATCGGCCGGCGCTGCTGGTGAGCTCACCGGTCTCTTGCTGATGCGTGCGTATCACGAGGCACGCGGCGATGTCCGCAAACGCGTCATCATTCCCGATTCAGCGCATGGAACTAATCCTGCCTCCGTGACGCTCGGCGGTTACGAAGTCACCACAATTCCCTCAGACGAGCGGGGTCTCGTGGACCTTGAGGCGCTGAAGAAAGTTCTCGGTCCTGACGTCGCGGGCATCATGCTCACTAATCCGAATACGGTCGGACTTTTTGAGGAAGAGATCACTGAAATCGCGGCGGCCGTTCACGAAGTGGGTGGTCTGCTCTACTACGACGGTGCGAACCTCAATGCCATTCTCGGTGTTGTTCGTCCCGGCGATATGGGCTTTGACATTGTCCATATGAATCTGCACAAGACGTTTGCCACGCCGCACGGAGGTGGTGGTCCGGGCGCTGGTCCAGTGGCCGTGGCCGCTCGTCTCGCGGAGTACCTACCGGGACCAAAGGCGACCAAGTTGGCAGACGGAACCTACGACTGGGTTCAGCCGCCGAACTCCATTGGACGAGTTCACGGTTGGCACGGTAACGCCATGGTTCTGGCACGAGCTCTGGCCTACATCGACGTGCACGGTGGTGACGGCTTGACGCGAGTGGCGCAACACGCTGTGTTGAATGCCAACTGGCTCCGCCAGCGTCTGCGTCACATCCTGCCCGCGGCATACGACCGTCCGTGTATGCACGAATGCGTCCTAACGGCTTCGGCCTTTAAGCAGCAACACAGCGTCAAGGCCCTAGATCTGGCGAAGCGTTTGATGGAAAAGGGCTTCCACGCTCCCACCGTCTACTTTCCGCTCATTGTTGACGAGGCGTTGATGTTTGAGCCCACGGAAACTGAGTCTCTGCAGACGCTGGAGGCCATGGCGCAAGCGCTGGAGGAGATTGCGGTGGAAGCGGCTGAAACGCCAGACGTCGTGCGCAATGCGCCGACGGCCACGCCCGTGTCTCGCGTTGATGAAGCACGCGCCGCCCGACAGCTGGTTCCCACCGAGGACGCTGCTCAGCGATAGCCACAGGTCCGACTTCAGGTGAGTCGGACTTCTACACTGAGTCCATGAAGCCACGTATTGGTTTGACGGGTCGCCGTATGTCGGCCAAGGCTGCCGGACTGGGCGGTTCAGGCCTGGGCCATCAGGACATAGACATGTACTTCTCGGACTACGCCCAGTCGATTCAGGGTGCCGGCGGTATTCCGCTGCAACTGACACGTGATGGGAGCCCCGAGGAGTTGGTTTCAGTAATCGACGGCCTGGTGCTCAGCGGGGGAGCGGATATCAATCCCGCGCGCTACGGCGCAGACCCAGATCCCCAGTTAGGGGAGACCGACGACGGTCGCGACGACTTTGAGTTCGCGCTCTTTGCCGCCGCTCGCGAACGCGGAATTCCCATTCTCGGTATCTGCCGAGGGGCCCAACTGGCCAATGTCGCCATGGGTGGCACGCTGAGGCAGCATGTCGGTTTGGACGAGAGATCGGAAGAGCGT
>CALAYR010000039.1 GCA_937894805.1 uncultured Acidimicrobiaceae bacterium
TGACTGGAGTTCAGACGTGTGCTCTTCCGATCTCGGTGAAGTCTTCATCAAGGTGTCTAAGCAGGGCTCGACCCTCGCGGGCGTCATGGATGCCTTCTCGATTGCGGTCAGCTTGGGTCTCCAGCACGGCGTGCCGCTGTCGACCTACGTACGCAAGTACGCAAACTTGAAGTTCGAACCATCCGGTATGACCGACGACCCCGAGCTGCGTATCGCAACCTCGCTCGTCGACTACATCTTCCGCCGCTTGGCACTCGACTACATGAGCCTCACCGAGCGCGAAGAAGTTGGCGTTCTGTCAACGGCCGAGCGTACGCAGCCCACGCTGCCCGGTGTGGTTGAGCAGTCGACACCAACGGTTGGAATCGAATCATCGGGAACGTTGTTCGAAGCCAAGCCCGTTGAGGTGACCCCGAAGCCAATGGCTTCGATCGAGTCCTCAACCTTGGCTCGCGCTCCGCAGCAGGATGCACCGATGTGCTACTCCTGTGGTGACTCGATGCAGCGTGCCGGTTCCTGCTATGTCTGCAGCAGCTGTGGCGCAACCAGTGGTTGCAGCTGATCCAGCACCTGAATTAAGAAACTGCCCCGGCGAAAGCCGGGGCAGTTTCTTTTTGCGCCCTACCAGCCCAGAGCGCGGTAAAGCGTCACCGCACAAGAAGACCTGGGTCGATGGGAGTCATGAAGTTGGCCGCACTGTGAAAATTTGAGCGATTGTTAGGATTTGCAGGTGGCACTCAGCGGGCGACAGAGAATGCAGTGTTTTGGTCTCGCGTACTGGGCTCTCGCCGCCATCGAGATGGTGCTGGTGATTGTCGCGTGGAATACCTCCCTCATCAAGGTTGACAGTGTCATTGGAATATTTATGGTGAATTTCTTGGCGGGATTATGCGGTTTCTCTGCAATATTTATTCTGGGCGCCTATGCGGGCGAGCCATTGCCGAATGACCGACTGTTATTTAACAAGGAGCCCTTCCCTCGTGCGAGTGGCATCCTCGCCCTTGTTTTTGTTTTGGTCGCAGTCGTGTTACTCGTGAGCACGATCAAGATTGGAATCGCTTCGCACGGTTATTCATCGGCGACGCCAACGGCATCGTGTGCCGATCGGGTCAGTTACGTGGTGCAGGACGCTAACAGCAAGTGGACTCGCTACAAATGTGTTTCTCATCATGAGTGGCTCCAAGTTGACAAGGCGACATCCCTGATGATTTCGGCTGGCTCTAGTTTCATTTTGGTCGTCTTTGGAACATGGCACCTAGGCATGTCGATTGCCAAGGGCGGCCGCCAAGACGGAGAAGCATGGTAATGCGCACCGCGGTCACCTACTGACCCTGTTTGGGTGATGGGCACCATAAGCGATGGTCTACGAAGGGAACTTCACGCCTCGTGATACAGCGATTTGTGATGGCTTACAGCATTGAAGCAAATGTCAATTGAGACTCTCGCTTTGAGATATCTAGTCCAACTCAGCCGCGAGTTTTTGTAGTCGACCAATCCGCTCGTCGTCGGGCCCCAGGTACCTAAGAATTGTCCCGGTAACCGTCGCGACGTCGAGTGAACCAATGGCGACCATCTCCTCGAGATCGACCCAGTCTCGAGAACGATTAAACATGCATTTAAATATCGCAAGGTCGGTACAACCGATAAAGGGAACGGAGGCACCCCCAAAGGTCTCGTAGCGCACCCGTGAGGCGACTGATTCGTGAAACTCAGTGGTGTTGAGAAAGATGTCGACTGGGACCGATCCCCAATGGAGCCGAACTTGACCGTTGGCCTCGAGACTCGTACGGTCCGCAGAGGAGATGGTGACGTCATCGGGTAGTGCGTTCGCGAGTAAATCGATCTTTGCCGCGGTGATAAAGACATTGATATCGATGTCGATTGTCCCGCGAGCCTGCTTGGTGCACCACGCGAGTGCGAGGGCACCTCCAAAAGCGTGAGGTACTTGGTGTCGATCAAGCGCATTGTGCAGTTCGACTATTTTCTTGACAATCGTGCTCATGGTGAGGGGAACCGCCTCGTCGTGATCGTCGCTGATGGATTTGAAGGAAACTCGGCGGCCAGGAGGAGTACTTGGGCCAGCTCTTCACCCCGAGCCAGACCGTTGTTGTCTCGAATGCGTGAAGTCAAGGTGATGGTCATGTCGAGATTGGTTACCCGAGTGAGTCGTTCAACAGTGTCTAGCGATGGGCTGACGCGCCCCTGTTCGTAGGCGGAGAGTGTTGAGTGGGACGTGCCGGCGACACTGCCTAGTTGTCTCAAACTCAGCGAACACCGATCCCGAATCTGGCGTACGAGCGTTACTTTCATGAGTCAATGGTATCAAATCAGATACCTAAAGAGACTTGTGTTTTGGCATAGTCTTCGAACAACCAAAAAGCTCGGCCGGGAGTGTTATGTCCTATCTCAACGTCTTTCGCTACACCCTTCGAGAGGACTGCGACGTGGCGGCCTATGACGCATTAGCGATCGAAATGTACGGCATGGCCGCCTCGATCGCGGAGTACGAGTTTGAGAGCATCGAGCGAGTGGCAGAGTCGGAGCGCTCGGGCGTCGTGCTGGAACGCTTCGGATCGCTAGAGGGTGCCAAGCGGTGGGCTAGGTGTCCCGAACATCGTGCGGCTATGAAGCGTGGCCGTGCCGAGTTCTACGAGTCCTACGCCGGCATGGGTGCCGTGCTGGACCACGAATACAGCTTTGACCGTGCTACGAACACGTCGCAACGTTCGACCTTCGCCGACTAGTACCAGCTAGTCCTTTGGGGTAATGGTGTCGCTGTCAAGTGGGGTGGCGAGGTAGAGCTCGACCTCAGTGCCCAGAGCCGTCAACTCGCCAATCTGGCGGCCCACGGTGGAGTGCAGGCTCGTCGCGACACCCAGGCGAGCTGGGCGAATTCCTTCCGCCAGTAACGCTTCTGTGAACGGGAGAAAGTCTCCTGCGGCTAGATCGACACGACCGTCGCCCGGGGAGAAACCACGTTCCATCAGGGCACTGATGCAGTCAGAATCTTGGGTGACTATTGCGCCAATCATTAAGAGCGCGTCGGAGAGGATTGTCTCGGGCGCCTGGGGGATCAGGTAGGTAACTGGCGTGCTGCAGTCGGTCAAGTTATGGATAGACCAAACGGCACGACCCCCTTCGTCAAGAAACATGACGTGCGTGGGTTGGGCGCTTCCGGCGTAGTGGTGGGGGCTGGTCGCGGGGCTGACAAAGATGGTGGCGGTGTGTTCTGACATAGTCCCATTGTGCGGGGGAACTATGACATCACCTTGGTGCGACCATCCTCTTCCGGGCTTAGCGAACGTCGTAATGAGAGGGCGAGGACGCTACCGATAAGGGCCAGGAGTGCCACGCAGAGAGGCCAAAAATCGGCGACTGAGGATCCCAGAAAGAGCCCCGTGATCATGGGCGAGAGGGTGCTACTGATGGACCAGGTCAGCGAACTGGCGGCGTTGTAGCGCCCGCGGAGATGCTCGGGTGCAATTTCGTTAACGAGTGCCGGCCCCACGGGCGACCAAGCCGTCTCCCCGACGGCAAAAATAACCATGCCGACGCACATCGATACCAGGGCCACGGTGTGATTGACGTGGGCCGCTGCGAGCACAATGAACCAAAAGATGGCCCAGAGCACACCGACGCCACTCATGACCCGCGTGCGACTTCGACCATCAATGAAGTTGAGTGCAAAGAGTTGGGCCACGACAATGGTCGTGGTATTGAAAAAGAAGATGATGCCAATGTCATGGACGGGCAGTTGCATGCGATCAATCACGAAGAGTGAGAATCCGGCTTCCTGAGAGCCGTATCCGGCAATCAGGAGGATCAGGGAGGCCAAGACAAAGTGGATCAGCCGGCGATCGCGCAAGACGACGCCCCAGCCATCTCGGCGATGAGACTCCTCAATGCTCTCCTTCGCGATGGCTTGACCGTAGCGCCAGAAGGTGGCAACAATCAGCCCACCGACTGCCATGACCCCAGCGTTTAAGAGGTAGAGGGTGGAGAACGACGAGGGGTGGTGAATGTTGACGATTGACGCCGAGGCGAGACCCCCGAAACCGATGCCGAGATTGACAAGCATGAAGTTTAAGCCAAAGGCTCGTTGAAGCTGTTGGCTGGGCGTGATCCGTGTCAGCAACGTGGCTGCCGGTCCCCAGGAGCCTCCGGCAAAAAGCGCCATGATGACCATCGCGGTTGCCGCCTCCTTGGTCGTGGAGGCGAATCCCCAAAAAATGAGCCCCACCGTGTCGCCGAAGAGCGAAACCAGCATCGGTCGGACGGGTCCAAAGCGATCAACCAGGGTGCCCCAGAACGGGCTCGTAGCCAGCTGGATGACTGCACTCAGGCTGAGTAGGGCGGTGGTAAAGCCCAGCGACAGGTGGCGCACGGAGTGGAGATAGACGACGAAAAGAGACATCGTTAATCCCTGTCCGAAGGAACTGACGGCCGTCATCACAAAGAATCGCCGCACTGGTCCGACGATCGCCTTTCGAAAATCGTCAGGAAAGACATTCGAGAGGAGCGACATAAGGAAAAGAGGCTATCTGAGCCTCCTTCTACACTCCACCTATGCCGATTGAGCGCGTGGATGCCCGTAATGAGGATCTGTTCATGGAGTGGTTCGGAGTTCTCCAGCGCTCCGAGCTGCAACGTGATGGTGGTCGAGGCGGTGGCTGGCAGCCCGATGAGTGGCGTGCTCGGGCGCTCGATGAAGACGCACCAAATGTGAAGCACCTCTTCTCGTTGCGGGAGGAGGGAACGGTTGTCGCCGTCGCGGGGGTGGAAATATCCCGCGACGACAATCTCCACTCCCTACGCTGCGACCTCTTCGTGGAGCCCGCATCCGTCAGGCGTGGTTTTGGGTCAACACTTCTGGCCTTTGTGGAAGAGTACGGACGGACGCTGGGACGCTCAGAGCTACTCTTCTTCGTCATCGAGGGTGCAGAGGAAGTTGGCGTTGCGCCAAATCGTTTCTTTGCTCCCCGGCGGGGCTACGACCTCACCGACGAAATGGCACGGCGTGACCTGCCCTGGCCTCAACCCGTGGCAACGTTAGAGGCGTTGGTGGAGCAGTGGAGTGCGCCGGCGGCATCGTATGAGTTGCATCGATGGATTCAATCCACGCCGGATTCACTAGCCGCGCCACTGGCCGATTTGATGTCTCGAATGGGCGTGGAGGCCAATCACGCAGATGTCTTGGTTGAAGAGGAGCTCTGGAGCGTGGAGCGACTTCGTACGCACGAGCAGACCGTCTACGACATGGGTCGGGACCTGCTCGTCGTGGCGGCCACGCACCGTGAGACTGGAGAACTCGCCGGCTACACCGAGCTCACCGTGTCTCGAGACGACCCGTCCACGGCCTATCAGTGGGACACCTTGGTGGCCCGTTCGCATCGAGGTCACCGTCTGGGTGGGCTGATGAAGGCCGTCAATCTCCAAGAGTTTGCACGTGCCGGGTACGCCACTTCCAGAATTACGACCTTTAACTCAACGCGGAATCAACCAATGATTGACGTCAACGAGGCCCTGGGGGCGACGTTGGCCGGATCAATGGCGATGTGGCGCAAAGACCTCGCAGCCGACTAGGGCCGCCGGCACTCGCACCGGCACTCGCACTCGCACAGCGCTAGCCGGCGAAGTTCCAAGACTCTCCGGACTCGTAGTGGTGAAAGACATTCTTCGCAATCAGGATGCGGTGCACCTCATCGGGCCCGTCAGCCAGTCGAAGAGTGCGAGCCCCGAGGTACATCTGGGCCAGCGGCAGGTCGTTAGAGACACCCGCGGCGCCCCAAATCTGAATGGCGCGGTCCACGACGCGGTGGAAGGCCGCTGGAACGTAGACCTTGAGGGCTGAAATCTCCGTGCGGGCCTGGGGGTCTCCACGGTCCACCATTTCGGCGGTGCGGATTGTCAACAGCCGGGCCGTTTGGAGGTCGATGTAGGAGTCGGCAATCATCCCTTGGATGAACTGCTTGTCCTTCAACAATCCGCCGTGCACTTCACGTGACAAGGAGCGCTCCACCATGAGGTCAAAGGCGCGCCACATCTGTCCGACGCTGTTCATGCAGTGAAAGACGCGACCAGCGCCGAGGCGCTCCTGAGCCGCTTCGTGGCCTTGGCCCACTCGACCGAGGATGTTCTCCTCGGGGACGCGCACATCGGTGTACTTCACTTCACAGTGGTCAGAGGAGCCGGAGCCCCAGATGCCGATACCGCGAACTATCTCCACACCCGGGGTCTTAGTCGGGACAATGATCTGCGCCATGCGGCCCTTGCCCGACTCATCGGCGACGCGAACCATCACGATGAAGAAATCGGCGGCCAGACCGTTGGAGGTGAACCACTTGTGGCCGTTGATGACCCACTCGCCATTTTCGAGACGGGCCGAAGTCTTGATTGACCTGGGGTCGCTACCAGCGTTCTCCGGTTCGGTCATTGAGTAGCCCGACTCCATCACGCCTTCGACGAGAGGGAGGAGCCACTTGCGCTTCTGCTCTTCGGTGCCGTACTTGAGCAGGATCTTCTGGTTGCCCGAGTTGGGGGCTACGACGCCGAAGAGGCTGGCGGCGCCAAGGGCGTAGGCCAAGATCTCATTCATGTAGGCGTGGGCGAGAAAGTCGAGTCCCATGCCGCCGTACTCCTGGGGGAGGTGGGGGGCCCAGAGGCCGGCTGCCTTCACCTTGGCCTTGATGTCCTCTCGTAGCGTCTTGGCGTGCGCCAGTTCGGCTTCCGTAACGGCGGCGCCCTTACGGCGAACGAAGAGCTCGCTTTCACGGGGCAAAATCTCGGTATTGATGAAATTGGCTGTCCGAATCCGTACGTCGTTGACGTGGTCGGGCAGTCCGGCAATGGCGGTCACGTTGATTGGCATCCAATAGTTCTAGCAAGAAATCTCCACGAGACCCCCCGCTTCCTGTCATAGGATTCAAAGAGTCCTAGGGAGGCAGAAGTGACCATGACGTACGACGAGGCGATTGCGGCGATTTCCGGTGCCGGCCAGCCATTTGAAGTTATTGAAGAGACGATCGATGGCGTAACTAATCGGGTCTTTAAGAACGCCCCTAAATC
>CALAYR010000040.1 GCA_937894805.1 uncultured Acidimicrobiaceae bacterium
TGACTACGTCGTTGTGGCTGAAATATGCAAGGCCGGACTCTACCGAGAACTGGGGCAGAGCTTCGCCGTGTTGCCGGCGGTACTTACCGTGGGCGTGATGGGCGATGGCCGAACCTACGCTTACCCGATCATCATTCGTGCCGTCACGAGTGATGACGCTATGACGGCCGACTGGGCGCGACTGCCGTACGACGTCATTGAGTCAATATCGAATCGTCTCATCCGAGAAGTTCCGGGAGTGAATCGCGTTGCACTTGACGTAACGAGTAAGCCACCGGGCACGATTGAGTGGGAGTGAGCCAGGGCTCATTTGGTGATGCGGAGTTATGGGGTGACCAGTCTCCGGCCCCATTCCTCGACGCTGCACGTCTTACTGAAGATCTCACGGAACCGCAGCGCCAAGCGGTAACGCACCCCGGGGGTCCGCTCCTGGTAGTGGCCGGAGCCGGTTCCGGCAAGACGCGCGTCTTAACTCGTCGTGTCGCCTATCTCTTAGAAGTCGACCGCGTCGCGCCCTGGGAAATTCTTGCCATCACGTTCACCAATAAGGCTGCAGACGAGATGAAGCGTCGCGTGGCCGAGTTGGTGGGCAGTCGATCGGAGCGCATGTGGGTTCAAACGTTCCACTCCGCCTGTCTACGTTTGCTGCGCGCCAACGCCGGTGTTCTGGGTTTTGAACCGGGCTTCACCATCTACGACTCGGACGAGAGCCGCAGCGAAGTCGAGCGAATCATGAAGGATTTCGGCATTGATGTGAAGGCGACGAAGCCGCGTTCAGTGCTAGCCATGATCTCAGCGGCCAAGAACGCCATGCAGTCTCCGGACGCCTACCTCGAAGTCGATGCCGATCCCAAGCGCGAGATGGTGGCCAAGGTGTACCAGCGCTACGAAGATTCTCTACGTCGGGCCAACGCAATGGACTTCGATGACTTACTGTTGAATGCGGTACGCATGTTGCAAAAAGACGCCGAAGTCCGTCAGCGGTACCAACGTCAGTTCCGTCACGTCCTGGTTGATGAGTTTCAAGACACCAACGGGGTGCAGAACAAGCTTGTAGAGATTCTGGCCGAACACCACGGCAATATTTGTGTCGTTGGCGATGCCGACCAGTCGATCTATCGATTCCGAGCCGCCGACGTGCGCAACATTCTGCAGTTCGCCCAACGCCACCCCGACTCGACCACCGTCCTGCTCGAAGAGAACTTCCGATCCACCCAGACCATCCTCGATGCCGCAAACGCCGTCATTGACCGGAATGAATCGCGCATCCCCAAGAATCTCTTCACGCAACGTGGACGTGGTGACAAGATTCGTCGCTACGCCGGTGAGGATGAGTACGACGAGGGCCGTTGGGTCATTTCGGAGCTGCGCCGCTTCCGCAACGAGTACAACATCGAGTGGCGCGAGATGGCAATTTTCTATCGGACGAATGCCCAGAGTCGTGTGCTGGAAGAGCAGTGCATCCGTGCCGGCGTGCCCTACCGGGTCATTTCGGGGCTCCGTTTCTACGACCGCAAGGAAGTCAAGGACGTTCTGGCGTACGCCCGCTTACTCGTCAATCACCGTGATGATGTGGCCTCACGGCGCGTCATCAACGAACCTCGACGCGGTGTCGGCGCAGTCGCCCTGACCAAATTGCAGTCCTACGCGACTGATCACAACATCTCCTTTTCGGAAGCGGTGAGATTCTCCGAGGAGGCCGGCGTGTCGGGTAAGGCCGGTTCTGGTGTGCGCCAGTTCGCCACGCTGCTCGACGAGCTACGGGCTCTCTCGAATGATTTGCCTCCCGGCGAAATGATTCAAGCCATCGCCCGCGACAGCGGAATTCTCGATGAGCTCCTTACCGACGGTAGTGACGAAGCGAGAAGTCGCATCGAGAATCTCGGAGAACTCGCGAGTGCCGCCGCCGAGTACGAATCGATGATGGAGTTCCTCGAGCGCCTCGCACTGAGCGCCGAGAGCGATCAACTCGATGCCAGTGCCGGCGCGGTGTCGCTCATGACGATGCATGTGGCCAAGGGCCTGGAGTTTCCTGCCGTTGTTATTACGGGGCTCGAAGAAGGCATGTTCCCTCACTCGCGAGCCCTCGTCGATCAGGCCGAGCTCGAAGAAGAGCGACGTCTCTGTTACGTCGGCATCACGCGAGCGATGCGCCACCTCTCGTTGACTCACGCCTGGACCCGCACCATGTGGGGTCGCCGAATGGACGCGATCACCAGTCGATTCTGGAATGAAGTGCCCGAGGAACTCTGTGAAGAATGTTCCGTCGTTAAGCCCATGCGTCGCAGCAGTTTTAGTGACACCGATTACGGCTTTGAAGGGCGGTCCAGTGACTTCACCGCCGGTCGAGCGTTTGGCGCCGCCACGCCCCAAGAGGCCCGTGGTTCAGGGGCCGAGCAGCTGGGCCTGCGTAGTGGTGACCGCATTGTGCACGATCGCTTTGGACCGGGTACCGTCCTGAGTGTGGCCGGTGAGGGTGACCGAACACGAGCCTTCGTCCGCTTTGACGAGGGGCAGTCCGAGAAGCAGTTGGTCCTCTCAATTTCGCCCCTCAAGCGCCTTTAGACGAAAAGTCAATACGATTACACCATGCGAGAAGAGGGCTCTACCACCAGTCACCGTTCTCGTGTGAGCGCTCAGCCACCTCACATGGATCCCGCACCTCGCCACCCCCGGTACGTCTACGTTCGCCGCCGCGTTGTCTTTGGGCTAGCGCTCATGACGTTGAGCTACGGCCTCTACCTTGGCGTCACCTTGGCCGTAGCGTTGACGAACCAGTCGTACGGCGTTTCCTTCTCGGCTCGCGGTGCCGAGTGGGGTCGCGAGCACGGCATGGGCTGGGCCGTGACATGGGTCGAGCAGCGGTACTACTCCATCAACAAACCAAAGACTGGCGGCACGCCCGAATCTAATCAGTTTGGATCGGGTTCGACCGCCGTCGATATTCCTCGCACCGGCCATCTCCCCGCTCCGACCACTGTGGTTACTCCGGCCAAGACGCCCCAGGCCGGCGAGGGCGTCTGGCATCCCGTTGGGCGAAAGACTGCATCTGGCATTCCCGCCATCTACGAGGCCTTCATTCGTCCCGATGCCGTCCACACGAGCTACGTCGTCGGTCTGGCGTGGATGGACCCAACCTTGCTCGAAGCACGCCTCTATTCAGGATCGTTTATCCCCGGTGGTGGTCCCTATAAGCACAGCGCACCGATTCTTCCGAAGACAACCGGGAACTTGGTGGCGGCCTTTAACGCCGGCTTTCGCATGCAGGATGCCAACGGCGGGTACTACACCGACAACAAGACTGTGATTCCACTGCGCAAGGGTGGCGCCGCTGTGGTGATTTTCAAGGACGGCACGATGACCGTCGGGCAGTGGGGACGCGATATCAAGATGTCCAGTGAGGTTCGTGAAGTTCGACAGAATCTCGATCTCATCGTGGACGACAGTCGTCCCGTGGCCGGGTTGGACTCGGCCAATACGAAGCGTTGGGGCGCCACGCTCGGCGGAAAATTTGATGTGTGGCGGAGCGGTATCGGGGTGACCGAAAACGGCGCTCTGGTCTACGCCGGAGGACCGGCACTCACAATCAGTGCGCTCGCCGACGTCTTACTGCGGGCCGGTGCCGTTCGGGCCATGGAACTGGACATCAACACCGACTGGGTGCAGTACTCAATATTTACCGCCCCACTGGGTACGACAATCAACGGTGGGCACGGCAAGAGTCTCGTTTCGACAATGGTGGGCCCGCCCAGTCGTTACTTCACGACCTGGTGGAACCGAGACTTCTTTACTGTTTCCCTGCGGCCATCCGAAACTACGGTGACCACCACCACGAAGCCCTAGCGCTCTTCGTTGATTTTGCGCCAGAGGGGTGCGGGCAAGTGGCGGAGAATTGCAAAGAGCCACTTCATCACGCTCGGCGAGTAAATCACGAGGGCGGACGTTCCGAGACCGCTGACGATGTCTTTGGCAACCCGTTCGGCATCAACTGAAAATGGTGCCGGCTTGAGACCGGCGGTCATTTTGGTGTGCACGAATCCAGGGCGCACGATCTGCAACGTGACGCCGGTCCCGATGAGCGAGTCGGCCAGACCTTCACAGAGGCGATCGAGGCCAGCCTTGGCCCCGCTGTAGAGGTACGAACCACGACGGACACGAATGCCGGCCACCGAGCTAATCACCACGATGCGTCCCGATCCCTGAGCGACCATGCGCTGGCGCAACGCCGCGAGTGCGGTCACTGGCCACGCGTAGTTAACGATCGACATACGGGCGGCTGCGGCGGGGTCATTCTCGTCGAGCAATTGCTCTCCAAGGAGTCCTACGGCAATGACGACCAAGTCAACGGGGGCTCCAACGGCGGCGAACGACTCCGCGACGGCCGATTCGGCCGACGCGACGTCCTGGGCGTCGAAGGTCACCAGGTGCGTTGAGGTCGCACCGGCACTCTTAGCTTCCTCGGCCGCCTCCTGCAAGAGAGACTCGTTACGTCCGGCCAAGACAACGGTGCGGGCACGAGCGGCACAGAGTTTCTTCGTGACTTCCCGGGCGATGTCAGAGCTACCGCCGAGAACGACGACGGTTTGTGGTTGTCCAAATGCATTTTCCATGGTGCCTACTTTCGAATTAGTTCTAGCCGTCGAGCGAGGTCGCTCGTGATGACGGTCGTCGGATCAATCTGCTGCTTGAGCTGCAACAGCTCTTCAAAGCGTGGGTACATCGCGCGGAATGTGGCTGGATCAAGGCGAGCATCTTTGGCTAGATAGACGCGGCCACCGGCCGCCAGGACCAGAGTGTCTAGCTGGTCGAGCACTCCGGGAAGGGCCGTCGGCCCGACGGGTAGATCAAGGGCCAGCGTCCAGCCGGGCATCGGAAAGGAAAGTGGTCCCGGAGTACCGTCGCCAAATCGTTTCAAGACGGCGAGGAAGCTCGGCACCCGTGACTCGGCGAGCAACTTGATGGCCTCGACGACCGTCTCGCTGGCTGCATCGGGAACGGCGAACTGATACTGAACAAAACCCCGCCGGCCGTAGAGGCGGTTCCAGTCGCGCACACCATCGAGTGGGTGAAAGAAGGCACCGATGCTCTGCACTTCGCCGTGTCGCTGCTTTGGCGCCATACGAAACCAGAGCTCATTAAAGGCCCGAATAGAAAGACCATTGAGCAGTCCGCTCGGAGCGGAAAAGGGGACACCAATCTTGGCGTCGCGTGGAGCGTGACGTTCTCCAGTGCCTTCAGCGTGATCGCCGCGCGTCAAGATGGCACGCCCCATGGCTGAACCCGTCGTCATGCAGTCCACCCACGCCACGGAGTACCGGTATCGGTGATCGCCCGACTGCATCTCGTGCATCACGGCCTCGAGATTGGCAAAGCGCGTGGTGTCGACTACGACCTTGTCACTGGTGACGGCCAAGAGTTGAATTTGGGCACGTAGGACGACGCCCGTCAGACCCATGCCTCCGACGGTGGCCCAGAAGAGCTCAGCTCGTTCCGTCGGGCCACACGTAAGAGTGCCGGTCGGCGTAGCCAACACGAGAGAACGTACGTGGTGGCCGAATGAACCATCGACGTGATGGTTCTTGCCGTGCACGTCGGCGGCAATCGCGCCACCGATACTGACCTGTCGGGTACCGGGCGTCACCGGAACGAACCACCCTTGGGGGAGGCCGACGCGAATCAGGTCATCTATCGTGACGCCCGCATCGACCCACACTGATCCGTCAGAGGCAATTTCGTCCATCACGGTCATGGCGCCATTGCGAAGAACCAAGCCGCCGGCGAGTTGGGCCGCGTCACCGTAGCTTCGTCCGAGTCCTCGAGAGAGCACGTGCGTTGACGTGCGCAGGAGTCCGGAGATGTCGTTAGCAGTGGGCTCGAGTACGTCGGCCACGCTTGGGGCTGTACGGCCCCAGCCGTAGAGCTTTTCTCGACTCACGCGTGGATTCCCAAGACGAAGAGCACGGCCCACAGGACTCCTAGGACCTGCAGTGTGTGGTCACTAAAGACGAGATCTTCGGGGGCTCCGCCGTCACCTCGTTCGAGGCGGCGCAGAATGTGCAAGATGGCCACTACGACCGGCACTACCGTCAAGCGAATCAGCACGACGCGGTGATGGACATTGGAAAGACCGGTAGGGGAAACATCAAAGGCCCAGAGGCAGTAGGTCGTCACGACGACCGAAGCGACGAGCGTGAGGGCCGATCGAAGAAATTCGGGGCTGTACTCGGCCAGAACTGCTCGGTGGGCACCGGCGTTACCACCCAGCTCCTTCAGCTCGGCCGTCCGTTTGCCGATGACTAAAAAGAGCGCTGCGAAGGCCGTTACAGCGAGGAACCAGCTCGATACGTAGAGATCACTGGCCACGGCGCCGCCGAGGGCCCGCAGAAAGAAACCGCTGGCCACGATGGCGAACTCAATGACCGGTTGACGTTTCAAAATAATCGAATAGGCCGTCGTGAGCGTGATGTAGGTCACAATGACCAAGAAGAGGTCGTGGCCCGATGCACTGGCGTACCACGACGTGGCGATGGCTCCCACGAGCAGGGTGGCGGCGAGAGTCAGAGCGACGGGCAGTGCGACGACTCCGGCCGCAATGGCCCGAAACTTCTTCGTGGGGTGGAGCCGATCGGCCGCTCGATCACGTACGTCGTTGATGAGATAGAGGCCGCTCGCGGCGAGCGTGAATGCGGCAAATGCGGCGAGGGTGTGGCGAATGGTTGAGCCCACAGTGATCTGCCCGGCCGCGGCTGGTGCGATGAGGACCAGTCCGTTTTTCACCCACTGGCGTGGGCGGAGAGCGCTAATGATGCCGCTCACGAGATTTTTCGGCTGAGTCACGACTAAACGCTAGTTCGCACGGGGATTTTCGGGTGATGTCTGGGCCATCAAGATTTCGAGATCCAAAACCAGCTGGGTATAGGTATGAATGGCACCGAGGGCGCCAGAGTTTTCACTCAAGTTGGCGCGTAATTGGACGTCGTGAATCACACTTGTGATCGCGTCGCGCAACGCGTCAGGATCGGTCGGATCAACAATCAGTGCCCCGTCACCAACCTGTTCGGCCAAGAGCGGGGAAGCAATAATCGGCGCACCCACCGACTGGGCCACGGCCACAATGCCGCTCTGGGCGGCTTTGGTGTAGGGGAGGACGAGTACGCCCGCAGCGGCCACGAGGGCGTGCATCTCGTTACCGGGAACGAACCCGCACCAGTTCACCTCAGCATTGGTCGTGGCGTCGAGATCGCGAATCTGTTGTGCGTACTTTTTGTCAGCCATCCCCATGATGCGAAAGAGGCCGCGACGCTCTCGAACGGTTCCCGCAACGGCGATGCGGAATTGCGGATCGTGTGCGGCGATGAGGAGTTGCACCCCCTTATCGGGGTGGATGAAGCCAAACTGCAGCGCCGTGGTGCGGTTGACACCGTATTTCGCCCCCACGCGAGCAATCTCCTCGTTGGTGGGCGGCTCGACACGGGCCACACCGTGGACCGTCCGGGCGACTGGTGTCGTCTCTGGTTTAAACGATGCATGCAACAGCGCATGTTCCGCAGTGATTGAAAAGACGAGCGCGGATGAGGCCCGTGACAATGCTCGGTGGTAGAGCTGCCACGACACTGGTCCGAGAAGGTGGGGCTCACGGCTTGGTTCGTGAACGGCCACGATTACCGGCTTGCCCGCCAGGCGAGCCCGCTTCATCAGGGCCAGCGCCCCCGTTGTTCCGGCGCGCAGGGCGCTAATGGCGAACTGGCAAAAGAGTGCATCGGCCCAGTCCGCGAGGTCTCGGTCAACTCGACGGGGTGTGACCGTAAGACCGCGGGTCACCGAATCGTGGTTCTGACCTCGGCCGGGGCTCAAAATACGGACCTCGTGGCCCCGAGCCTCCAAGACGGTGACGATGTCACGCGTGTGGTTCGCGATGCCGTCCGTCGGTGGCGGAAAGGGGGAGAGGATGAGAATCTTCATGAGTGTCCAGATAGAACGGGAATCTCTATCGATCCCAGTCTAGGAACCACGCTCCCAGCCCCCATTTGAACGGCTGGAGGGAGGGTGGTCGAAAGGCACCTATGCTCTTAAACCGATGAAGCGGACGTATCGGGTAGTAGTAGCGAAGCCGGGTCTTGATGGCCACGATCGAGGGGCGAAGGTCATCGCTCGTACCCTTCGTGATGCCGGATTCGAAGTCGTCTACACCGGCCTGCACCAGACGGCCGACCAAGTCGTCCAGGCCGTTATTCAAGAGGACGCTGACGCCCTTGGCCTCTCCCTCTTGTCGGGCGCACACTTGGTGCTCGTACCCCGCGTTATCGAACTGCTCCGCGCTGCCGGCCGTGAAGACGTCCTGGTTGTTGTTGGCGGCATCATTCCTGAAGACGACATCGCCCCCCTCGAGGCCGCCGGTGTCGCACGAGTCTTTACCCCCGGTTCACCACTTGGTGAAATCGGCACGTGGCTAGAGAGCGCATTAGACGAACGAGAGCCCGCGTAAGCGGCTGAGTGGCGTAGTAACGCCGAAAGTGAGAAGTCATGGACCTCTTCGAATACCAAGGCAAGCAGTACTTTGCTCGCTACGACATCCCTGTATCGCCAGGTGACGCAACTGACTCGGTTGACGAGGCCGTTGCCATTGCCGACCGCATTGGCTACCCCGTTGTTGTGAAGGCTCAGGTCAAGGTCGGTGGACGTGGCAAGGCCGGTGGTATCCAGCTCGCCGACAACGCCGAAGAAGTCCGCAAGCACGCCACCAACATCTTGGGCATGGACATTAAGGGTCACATCGTTCACATCATTTGGATTGAGCGTTCGAGCGACATTAAGAAGGAGTACTACGCATCCTTCACGTTGGACCGTCCAAACAAGAAGCACCTCGGTATGTTGAGTGCGCAGGGTGGTGTCGAGATCGAAGTGGTGGCCGAAGAGGACCCCACCGCCATCGCATTGCTCTCAATTGACCCCATCAAGGGTCTCGACCTCGCCACGGCACAGCAGTGGGTTAAGGATGCCAAGCTCGACGAAGAGGCTCAGGCGCAGGCCGCCGAATTGCTCATCAAGCTCTACCGTTGCTACACCGAGGGTGACTGTGACCTCGCTGAGATCAACCCGCTGATCTTGACGCCCCAGGGCAACGTGCACGCGCTCGACGCCAAGGTCACGCTGGACGAGAACGCTTCGTACCGTCACCCCGAGTGGGAGGCCTTCCGCGTCAACGAGACCGAAGACCCTCGCGAAAAGATGGCCAAAGAAAAGGGTCTTAACTACATCGGCCTGGACGGCACCGTCGGCATCATTGCCAATGGCGCCGGTTTGGCCATGAGCACCCTCGACGTTGTCAACCAGGTTGGCGGCACCGCCGCTAACTTCCTCGACATCGGTGGCGGCGCCAACGCTGACGTGATGGCCGCGGCTCTCGAAGTCATTAACGCCGACCCCAAGGTGAAGGCAATTTTCGTCAACATCTTCGGCGGTATTACCCGCGTTGATGAAGTAGC
>CALAYR010000041.1 GCA_937894805.1 uncultured Acidimicrobiaceae bacterium
AAGGTCGCAAGACGGAGCAGAAGTCCATCACGGTGAAGGTGCCCGCTGGTATCGAACACGGCTCGGCTCTGCGGATGTCGAACCTCGGTCCGGCCGGAATGCGCGGAGCGCCCAACGGAACGTTGTATGTCCGGATTTTGGTTGAAGAGGACGAGCGCTTCGAGCGACACGGTGACGACCTGCATCACGAAGCCACTATCTCGTTTCCCCAAGCTGTCTTCGGGGCCACCATTTCCGTTCCGACGCTCGAAGAGGACGAGGCGCTCAGTGTGCCGGCCGGCAGCACGCACGGCACGATTTTGCGTATCCGCGATAAGGGCGTTCCCCACATGCGCGGCCGGGGACGAGGAGATCTCTACATTCACCTCGCCCTTGCGGTTCCCACCGAACTAGACGAAACTGCTGAGAAGTTGCTGCGTGACTACGCCGCGGCTCGAGGCGACGAGATTCAAGAGTCAACCCAGGGATTTTTTAACCGGAGAAAGACGGGCAAGAAATGACACTTCAGGACTTTCAGCGACGAGTTGACGCACTGACCCAGATGCGAGTCGTCGATGTGACGACCCCCGTCTTGAGCAAGGACGACGCCCACCACCTCTTCAAGGTGCTTCGCGCCGAGGAGGGCGAGGAGATCGTCGTGACCAATGGCAAGGGCCAGTGGGCATTTGCCAAGGTCGGCGACAAGGTCATCACGCGAACTTCGGACGTCGTTACCGACCCCGAGCCCACACCGACCGAACTGTTCATCGTTCCGCTCAAGGGCGACAAGTCCGAGTTGGCCGTTTCGAAGTTGGTCGAACTGGGCGTCACGACAATCACTCCGCTTATCTCGGCCCAAATGACCGTGAAGTTCAAGGGTGAACACCGTGACAAGATTCTCGACCGCTGGCGCCGTATCGCCGAGGAGTCGAGCGGCCAGTGTCGACGGACCTACGACATCGTTATCAATGAACCGGTTCACGTTAAGGACGTCGACATCGATGTGGCCGTCGCCGAGCCCGGAACGACGGGCTCGCTGCGCGGCGTTCGAGCAATTGCCATTGGGCCCGAGGGCGGTTGGGCGGAGGGGGAGTGGCCTCAGGACCAGCTTCGTATTGGCCTTGGCAGCACGGTGCTTCGGGGTGAAACGGCCGCGATTGTGGCCGCAACCCTTCTCGTACTCCGCGGCGAGGGTTGGGCGGTCACTTCATACGAAGGCGCCGTTCGCAATAATGGTTTTATTCAATGAGTGACTGTCTCTTTTGCAAAATTGTCGCCGGTGAGATTCCGTCGACGTTGGTGGCCGAGAGTGACACGGCCTACGCCTTTGACGACATTGCCCCAACGGCACCCGTTCACGTTTTGGTCGTTCCCAAGGCTCACGTGACGAGCGCTGACCACGTTCCCGAGGATCACAAGGGCGTCGTTGACGATTTGGTCCTCTTAGCCCAACGGGTGGCTGACGTGAAGGGGATTCGCGAAAGCGGTTACCGTCTCGTTATGAACGTGGGTCGAGATGGGCAGATGACGGTGCCGCACCTGCACCTGCACGTCATTGGCGGTCGCCTCATGGAGTGGCCTCCCGGATGAACATTGACGCCACGAGTGGTTCATTCTCGACCGTAACGACCTACGTCCCCAACACCAACTTGATGTCGGGACTGCTCGGACCACGTGACGAGTATCTCCGCGTGATTGAACGAGCTTTTCCAGCCGTCGCTATTCGGGTCCAGGGCAATCAGATTGCCGTTACTGGTCCCGATGCAACTCGAGTGCTGCGACTCTTTGATGAACTGGTACTGCTCCTCGAAAGCGGACAGAGTCTTGACGCCACCAAAATCGGTCGAACCGTTGACATGGTGCTTGACGACCTGCGTCCCAGCGAAGTCTTGAAGCACGAAGTAATGCGTGGCGCCAAGGGCAAGGCCATTCGTCCGAGCACTGCCGGACAAAAGCGCTACAGCGACGCCATTGCCACGTCGACCGTCACCTTTGGAATCGGCCCCGCCGGTACCGGCAAGAGCTACCTCGCAGTAGCCGCGGCCGTCCAGGCGCTCCAGCACCGTCAGGTTCAGCGAATCGTTCTTACTCGCCCAGCCGTTGAGGCCGGAGAACGACTTGGCTTCTTGCCCGGTGACCTCATGGCCAAGGTCGATCCATATTTACGCCCCCTCTACGACGCTCTGTACGAAATGCTTGGGCCGGAAGGCACGATGCGACTTTTGGAGAAGGGGACTATCGAAGTGGCGCCACTCGCATTTATGCGTGGACGCACCTTG
>CALAYR010000042.1 GCA_937894805.1 uncultured Acidimicrobiaceae bacterium
GACACTCTTTCCCTACACGACGCTCTTCCGATCTAGCATGCCCGCCCCACCGATCAAAAGGTCAACCGGACCGGGCACGGCGTTCGCCACGATGCTTACGCCGTGACTCATTGCCTCCAGCATCACTACCGGCAAGCCTTCGAAACGGGTCAGTGACAACATCACACCATGGGAGTCCAGCATCGAGCCGAACTCCTCGGGCTCATACCGCTCGATAACACGTACGCGAGAAGCGAGATCTTCTGCCACCGGGGCCTTGCTTACGCCCAGCCAGGTCACTTCGAGGTCTCCATCGCTTCGTAGTAACGACTCGACCACAACGGCATGGTCGGCGGCGCCCTTGCGCCACTGGTGGCCGCCAACGACCAAGAGCCGGTAAGGCAACGGCACCGTTGGCGCATTTTCGCTAAAGGCTTTACCGGCAACGGGTGCCGTGATTGCCACACTCGTCGCCTTGGCCCCAAGAATCTCCGTGAGGTAGGCCTTCTCGGTCAGGTTGAGAACGAGCTTGAGGTCGGCTACACCGATACTTCGGCGCACTTCTGTCAAACGCCAGCCGCCGTGGTAGAGCCGGTATCGCCAACGAAGTCGGAGCTCACCAACACGAGCGGCACTGCGGCGTGCCGCCACCGCCAGAGGCTCGAGTCCGTGGCTGCGCGTCACAAAGACGGTTTGCGTTGCCGCAACCTCCTTCATTGTGATTAACCAATAGTCCCCAGTTGAGGCGTCGACTATGTCGTACGCGCCGTCCTTGAGTGCTTGACGAAGAAACTTGGCCACCTTCCACGGAAAGCGAATTTGGCTCCAGGTCGAGTCGCTGTCACCAACGATTTCCATACCGATGACGTCTACCAGGTGACCCCGGTGACGCAAGGCCGCCGCGAGCGTAAGTGTGGAGCCGGCCGCGCCCGTACCGAGTTCGAGCTGATGATGAACAATCAGGGCAATCTTGAGCGGAGGCGTCATGACTTAGATCAACGGTTCGTTGTCTTCTCGCATAAAGCGACGCTCAAGTCCGTGTAGTCCTCGGCGACGAGCCAACTTGATTGCAATCATGCGCGCAAAGAACGGTAGTTGCGAAGCAATGCCGACGGCCGAAACCAGGCGTTGCCAAAGGCTGAGGGGTTCCACTTTGAATTTGGCAAGAGTGCGCTCAGATCCAATGTATCGAACATTGGATGAGAAGAGGAAACGTCGCAAGATGGCCCTCGTCGTTCCCACGGCCGAAAAGGCGTCGTGGACGTAGAGTTCGGCACCTTTCATGAGATGCGGCATCCATCCATCAAAGTCTTTCAGCGTGCTTTCGATGTCGTGGGCTCCATCGACCCACAGGAAGCCAACTGGCAGGCCAGCCCACTGGGCGGACGCCTCTTCTGAAAGCCCTTTGAACAGGTCAACCTTGGAGCTAATCCCAGCCGTAGCGAGGTTGGCCTCAAACAGCTGGAGCGACTCGGGACCGCCGCCCCATCGGGGGTCGTCAAAGGGATCTACCGCCGTGAGCCGAGAGCCCTCTGGAAGGCCCATGGCAATCAAGACGGCCGACTTACCTCGATGGCTACCAATCTCCACCGCGACCGTTCCGGGCGATACGCGGCCGGCCGCTTCAAAAAGCGCTCGTCCTTGACGTTCCAGGAGCCAACCGTCGACTTCATTGGCAATTTTCCAAGCGTCTTCGAAGGTTGGCGACATGGTGCCAATCTAGTTCTCAAGCCCCTCGTCTTTCGAGAATGGAAGTGGGCCGCTATTGTCGCCATCACCATCCCAGTTCTCGACGATTCGCACCCGGGATGCGTCACGAGCCGCAAGCATGTCCTCGACGCCTTCCCCCGCATTACTAAAGGTCTTTACCGTGGCCGTCTGTAGTTCCGGCGTTGATCCCTGCTCCAGGATGGTCAAGATGGCGTACGTCATCATCCTCATCAAGGCTGGAACCTCGGCGATGGAGTCAATGGTGAAGTAGAAGTTGGGACTAAAACCATCGGGTTCATGCCAGCCGGCCTCAACAAGCTGCCTCTCTTGCTCTTCTGTTATGGCTTGCACCTCGAGGTTTTCGTTCGAAATCACTTCGCCAATGAGCAGACTGTTTTCGGCCCAAAACTGCACGTATCGATAGTCCGGAAAATCAACTACCGCGAGGACCCGTCCTCCCGCCTTCATCATCGCTCCAAGAAGTTCTGGGAGGTTCGCCAGCAGCGAAGCCAGTGACATCTCGATGGGGTTGTCTGATCCAGTTAGGTGTAGTGACATGAGGGCAGTGTGCTGACGACCTGTGACACAACCATCTAGATTGACGCGGTGACGCAGACTGATCAAGAGTGGTTCGAAATCTCCCAGCGCATATCTCGCAGTGTTCAAACGACTGTGGGATGGATATTTTGGGACCCAGGAGCCGTTTCCCGCTTCGAGGCTCTCGGCCTCCCCGGTCCACTCGGTTACATCGCCTCGCGCTCAGCGCCATTCGCGGGAGCCGGTTACGCCGCACTTGTGGCGGCCTTGGGCTCAATTAGTCCCATGGGCATCCGCTTCGTAGTCGACTTTATGCCTCCGCACGATTTCATGAAATTCTGGGATGCGCGCAACGAGGCCATTCGCGAAGGGCTTGAGACTCACGCCCCTCAGATCCTCGAAACCTTGTCCGAGTACGGACCGGCCCTCGAGGACGTTGTTGCTCGGCTTCCCTTTGCCGGGCGACCATTTTCGGCCAGCCACCTCGATATCCCGAGTGGGGACGACCCGGTGATGCGTGGATGGCACGCAATCAACGTCATCCGTGAGTGGCGGGGCGACACCCACTGGGGCCTCATTGCTGAACACAATCTGACTGGCGCCGAAGCATCCACCCTTCACAATGCGTGGCTCCAGTACGACAATGAGTGGCTCTCGCGTTCACGGGGCATCAGCGATGAGGCAATCGAGCAAGCATTCGTCGCCTTAGAGCACCGGGGTCTCGCGAGTGATGGGGTTGTCAATGGACGGGGCCTCGCACTTCGGCAGCACATTGAAGATGAGACCGACCGCCGTTGCGTTCTTCCTTGGCAACTCCTCGGCTACAGACCATCAATCCAATTGGCCGAACTTCTTGAACCGCCGTGCGAGTTGTTACTACGTCGTGTCGACCTCACGGCCGGCGAGCGCTACCAACCAGCGTCACGTATTCGCAACTAGCGCGATCTCCTTACGATTTGGCGACGTTGCCGGCGAGAGTCCAGCCCACGAGGGCGTTGGCGTGGCCGTGGCCCATGGCGTGCTCCGTTTTCAAGAACGCGACGATCTGCATGTGCTTCAAATCGCCCACAGTGGCGATGATCGACTGCCACTCCGCAATGCTCTTGCCGTACTTCTTTTCAATTGACGGAAAATATGAAGAAGGGCCCTGCTTGGACCACGGAGGGGAAAACTCTGGCATCAGATGCTCGCTTTCTGGGATGACTCAGACTCGGCACGAGGAAAGTAACGCCACTCCCCTTCTGAAAGAACTTCGACATGGCCGTCGATAACTGAAATGGCACTTTCGTCGCAGAGTGCGTAGCAGGGGATCGACATCGAGGCGGCCCACTGCTCGGCCCCCGCCATAGTGTTCTCCGTTAACTCCGGATGATTCAGGTGGGGGAACATTGCGAAGTCGACGAGCGAAAGCGTGTCGTCGCCACCGGAAGGCGGTCGCCATCCAACAAAATCCTCGCCGATATTGGGGGCCATAACCATGCTGCCCGCACTTAAACCGACGTAGACCTTCTCCTCGAATTTAGGGAGGATCGCCGCAAAACCTGACTCTCGCATCCAGTAGCTCAAGAACAATGGATCTCCACCGTTGACCAAGATGACGTCGGCCTGTTCGACCCAGGGCAGCCAACGTTCAGACCCAATACTCGGCAGAGCCGTGAGCTCCAATACTCCAACTGAAGCCCAGCCCAACTCAATCATTGGCGTCGTCGCAGTTCCGTCAAAGAATCGAAATGCTCGGTCGGCTCCATTGGCGTTGATGTAGCTACCAGTAGTGATGGCTAGGGCCTT
>CALAYR010000043.1 GCA_937894805.1 uncultured Acidimicrobiaceae bacterium
CCAGCGCACTTCCAAGGACGAGTGTGGTCTTATAGCCTCGAATTCCTTCACACTTCCTTGTCGCACGTCTATGGCGGCAACTCCGTTTCAAGCGACGGGCTCTGGGAACAGACATTTGTCGGTTTGGGCTTAGGCCTCGTGGCAGCGTTCGGCGTGCTCGCCTATCGCCAAGTGCGTCAGCTCTGGTTCTTTGGATTCACGGCCTTGGTGGCTACCGTTTTGTCCTTCGGTTCTAGTTTCAGCTTTGCGCCCTGGCGACTAGTGGCTCACGTCAAAGTGCTTGAAAGCGTCATTCCCATGCGATTCAATTTCTTCGCATTGATTTCAACATGCACCATCGCTGGCATTGTGATTGATCGCCTCTATCGCGACGCTGGCGGCCGTCGCCTGGCCACGTGGTTGCAGGGTCGTGCTTCGACGCTGGCCCCCCACCGGCGGGTAATCCCGGCGGTCCTAGTCTCCGCGCTCGTCGTCTTGCCGTTTGCGATACCGGTCAGCCGACACCTGCCGATGCCTACTTCGGCCGTTAGCCAGCCTCGCTGGATGGCCGAAACTGCTCCAAAGCTCCCCGCCGGTCAGACCTACCTCACCGTTCCGTTCCCCGCCTACTTTCAGGATGCGACGCTCTGGCAGTCGTTGGGTCATATGCACTGGACGATTGCCTCGGGCTTTGGTCCCGGCGGGGATCTGTCCCGGAATCCCAATGAGGCTCGAGCCATCGTGGTTCTGGGCAACATGTTCTACTTCAACACGCCCACGTACGCCACCGACGCCTTGGCGATTCGAAAGGCCATGGTGGCTTGGGGCGTGGATCGCATCGTTGTGGATGCGGACACCAGCACCAAGCCCATGAGGGCATCGACAATTGCCCTCTTTACGGCCGCTACGGGGACGGCGCCGACCTATAGCCAAGGCGTCTGGCTGTGGCCCGGAATTGACACCATGAAGCCATTGATCGAACTCACTACAGCGCACTATGAAGCGTGCACCCAAGTGCCGTTACGCCGTGCGGCCGATGTCGCAGCCTGTGTGATGCGGTTTAGGGGCTAACAGTGGTTTCAGTGGGCCTCGGTCCACTGAGGACTGCCAATCTAGAATGGGCTAATGGCACGCCCCTTTGATGTAGTCGAACTCGAGAGTAAGTGGCAGCAACGCTGGCGTGAATCTGGTCTGTACGAGGTCGACAACGATGACCCTCGTGAACGCTTCTACGCCCTCTGTATGTATCCGTACCCATCCGGGGCGGCCCACCAGGGACACGTCCGTAACTACACCTTTGGCGACCTGGTCGTTCGTTACCAAACGATGTTGGGTAAGGCCGTGCTGTCACCCTTTGGATTCGACTCGTTCGGCCTCCCGGCTGAGAACGCCGCCATCAAGGCCGGCAGCCACCCTCGAATCTTCACTGATCAGCGGATTGAAGAGCTGAAGAGTTCGGTGCAAAAGCTCGGAGCCGTCTACGACTGGCGCCGTGAGGTCCATTCACACGATCCCGACTACATCAAGAACTCGCAACTCATTTTTCTAAAGTTCTTCGAGGCCGGACTCGCGTATCGAGCCAACGCTCCCGTGAACTGGTGCCCCGGCTGCGCCACGGTACTCGCCAACGAACAGGTCAACGGTGACGGAACCTGCGACCGATCCGGCGACCTGGTCGAGCGTAAGAATCTCGAACAGTGGTTCTTCAAGATCACTGACTACGCCGATGAGCTGTTGAACGAAGTCGACGGCCTGGAGTGGCCCGAGCGCGTGAAGACCATGCAACGCAACTGGATTGGTCGCAGCGAAGGGGCCGAGTTCGCCCTCAGCGTCGATGGGCAGCCCGACGTGGCGTTGCGCGTCTTTACGACTCGTCCCGACACCGGCTTTGGTGTGACCTACGCCGTTGTAGCTCCGGAGCACGAGCTGCTCCCCACTCTCACGACCCCCGAGCAGGCCGCCGCCGTGAGCGAACTGGTCGAACGGGCACGGGGCGCCAGCGAGTTAGAGCGCACGGCTTCCTCGGACAGTGGTGCCGGACTCGATAAGCGTGGTGCCTTCACTGGTAGCTACGTCATCAACCCGTTCACCGGAGACAAAGTGCCGGTCTACGTGGCGGACTACGTCCTTGGTACCTACGGCACGGGGGCCATCATGGCCGTGCCCGCCGAAGATGAGCGCGACTACGCCTTCGCTCAAGTGCATGGACTGCCGGTCGTGCGCACCGTGGCGCCGCCAGAAGATTTCGACGGTGGCGCCTACGCCGGTGCGGGCGTCAAGATCAACTCGGGCTTTCTCGATGGCCTCGATGTGGATTCCGCCAAGAAGGCGGCCATTGAGTTCGTCGTCAAGAACGCGGCCGGTGAATCGAAGGTCAATTTCCGACTTCGCGACTGGCTCGTCTCTCGTCAGCGTTTCTGGGGCTGCCCCATTCCGGTTGTTTACTGCGACGGCTGCGGCATCGTGCCGGTGCCAGTCGAGCAGTTGCCAGTTGTAGCGCCTGACGACGTGGCGATGAATAAGTCGGGCCAGTCACCACTGGCGACCCACGAGGGCTTCCGCAACACCACCTGCCCCACCTGTGGGGGAGCGGCCCGCCGAGAGGCCGACACGATGGACACCTTCACCGACTCGTCCTGGTACTTCCTGCGCTTCACCGATCCCTTTACGGCCGGAAAGCCTTTTGACCCGACGGAAGCGGCTAAATGGATGCCCGTTGATCAGTACATCGGTGGCATCGAACACGCCATCTTGCACCTGCTCTACGCCCGTTTTTATATGAAGGCCCTCGTCGACGTCGGACTGGCTCCTGGTCTACCTCGCGAACCATTCAAGAAACTCTTCACGCAGGGCATGATCCGCATGGGTGGATCGAAGATGAGTAAGTCCAAGGGCAACCTCGTGGCGCCTCAGCAGTACTACGACTCGGTGGGCGCTGACGGACTCCGCCTCTTTCACCTCTTCGTGGGACCTCCCAACGAAGACTTCGACTGGACCGATCAGACCAACGACGTCATCGACGGTTGTGCTCGTTTTATTGACCGTCTCTGGCGGCTCGCCGAACTAGAAGATGTCGTCTGGCGTGATACCGCCGACGAGTCGGACCTCGCAATTCGACGCGCCACGCACAAGACCATCGTTCGCGTTACTGAGGGTTTTGAAAAGTGGGGCTACAACACCGGCGTCGCCGCACTGATGGAACTCTTGAACGCACTCTCAAAGTGGGCCCGTGACGCCCACGGGGCCCACCGGGCGACCTTCGATGAAGCACTTGACACCATGTGTCTTCTGCTCGCCCCCATGGCACCGCACGTAGCGTCCGAGCTGTGGGCTCGACGTCACGGTGATGACCAGTTCGTGCACGCCCAGTCGTGGCCCACGGCCGATCCGGCCATGTTGGTGGACGACACCGTGACGATGGTTATTCAGGTGGCCGGCAAGGTGAAGGCCCGTCTCGAAGTTGCGGCCGACATCTCCGAAGAGGCGGCCATCGCCGCGGCGCTCCAAGAACCCTCGATTGCCGCACTACTCGGCGGTGCTGCACCCAGTCGAGTGATTGCCCGCCCGCCCAAACTGGTGAACATCGTTCCGTGAGTGCCAAGCGCAACGGTGACGTAGTTGTAGTTCAGCCGCCACAGTTCGACCGTCCGGAAGTTGAGATTCGCGCTTCGACGCGACGGACGAAGACGGGTAATGCTCACTGGTCGGGCAGTCGGGTCATTGTGCAAATCCCCGCGCGACTCAAGGGCCGCGCCCGCGACGTCTTTGTGGATGAGTTGGTGCAGCGTCTCTTGACCCAGCGCCCCCAGGTCATGGCGAGTGACGCCGCCTTGGAGGCGCGGGTAGCCGTGTTGGCCGATCTTTATACCGACGGCGTGCTGCCCTCGTCGGTTCGGTGGGTCTCGAATCAAAAGAGCCGCTGGGCCTCCTGCACGCCGGCGACCCGAGAGATTCGCGTCTCGACCCGTATGCGTCAGTGCCCCGACTGGGTCATTGACGCCGTCTTAGTCCACGAGTTGGCGCACCTGCACGAGGCCGATCACAGCAAGGCCTTCTACGAAATTGCGAACCGCCATCCGCGCCAACGTGAGTGCGAACTCTTCCTCGAGGGCTACGCCCTCGGACTCGGCATCAGCATGGAGCAAGCCGACGTCTTGTAATTAGTTCTGCTGGTCTCGCAAGAACCGCTCGAGCTCTTCGGCTAATTCATCGCCGGAGGGAATATCCACCTCGACCGGAGGTTCCACTTCGTCGGCCTGGGACTCGAGGTTGTGCACCATCGTTTCGTGGTCGGGATTGTTCTCGACGAGGTCGTCGACCCGCTGCCGGGTCTCTTCGGCTTTGGCCCGGAGCTCGGCCGAGGAGACGGTGAGGCCGGCCACGGCGGCGACTGCATCAATGAGCGCGGCCGAGGCGATGGGGTAGGGCATAGACGCGACGTAGTGCGGCACGCGAGCCCACAGCGTGATTACTTCAATACCGGCTTCAGCGCAACCCATTTCGATGGCGGCCATGATGCCGGCCGGCACTTCGATCTCGCCGTCAACGGCAGTCACC
>CALAYR010000044.1 GCA_937894805.1 uncultured Acidimicrobiaceae bacterium
CCGATCTTGCGATTGTTGCCGTGAATGACAATGGCGATGTCGGGCTCGTACAGCAATATCGGGCAACATTAGATGTAGTCAACCTCGAGATTCCGGCTGGCACCTGCGATATTGCTGGCGAGGATTCACTCTCAACCGCGAAGCGCGAACTACTAGAAGAGATTGGTGGCACTTCAGATAGGTGGACGCTGTTGACCAAGTTTTTCAACTCGTCCGGCTGGACCAACCAAACGACGATTGTGTATCTTGCAGAGCAAGTCTCAATTGGTACCTCATCTCCTGAGGGGCCCGAAGAGCGGGGGATGACGGTCCTCTGGAAATCGCAAAGCGAGATTCGAACGCTACTGGCAGGGTCCCAGCCCTTGGATGGCACCGCAGCCATTGGTTTGTACGCATGGTTGAATCGCCAGCCTTAGTGTCCGAGATCGTTGAGCAGTATCTCCTGATGCTCACGGTGGTAGATGGGCGTAGCCCACTCACTATTTCAAGCTACGAGTCTGACCTTTCGGCGCTCCTAGACCATCTTGGCGGTGAAGAGGCTCTTATCTCAGTTACAGGCTCGCAACTCGACGCTTACTTCGCCCACATGCGCACGCTCGGTAGAAAGCCGGCCACTGTTGCGCGCGCTATGAGTTCTTGTCGCGGCCTCTTTCGGTTCATGGTCGATGAGAATTTTGTCGGCGTCGACCCCTCGGCTCGGCTTCCTGTTCCAGGTAGGCCGAAATCACTCCCAAAGGCTCTCCCGGAAACCATGGTGGAGTCGCTCATCTTGAGTGTTGAAGGAGATGACCCTCTGGATTTTCGTGATCGATTGATCATTGAGTTTCTCTATGGGACTGGCGCTCGCGTGACTGAAATGCTCGACGCTCAAGTGCAAGATGTCGATCTCGACGAGATGCTCATTCGGCTCATGGGCAAGGGCGCAAAGCAACGATTGGTCCCTATCGGGCGTCAACTCGGAGAATCTTTGCGGAACTATTTGGGCGCTCAAGGGCGGGAGCAACTGGCGACAGGGAAGTCAAAGTCGGCTCTGATGCTTAATCATCGGGGAAATCCACTAACACGCCACGGCGTGAACGAAATCTTGACCAGGAGGGCTCGTGCCGCCGGCATCGAAACCACAGGATTGCACGCTCATGCGTTTCGTCACAGCTGCGCAACCCACATGATTGCCCACGGTGCCGACATTCGCGTTGTTCAAGAATTGCTAGGACATAGCTCCATCGCCACCACGCAGAGATACACCGCTGTTGCATTAACGACCCTTCGCACGGCCTACGAAAATGCACACCCGAGAGCGAGCGGCCTGGCCTAAGTTGTGGTGGTGAGCAATACCGTCATTATCTACGTCATTTGTGCAGTGATCGCGGTTTGCTGTCACGAGGCCGCTCACGGTTACGTGGCCAACTTCTTCGGCGATCCAACGGCCAAACAGGCTGGAAGGCTCACATTGAATCCACTGCGACACATCGACCCATTCGGAACCGTCGTTCTTCCCCTCCTGCTGATAGTTGCCGGTTTGCCAGTCTTTGGCTATGCCAAGCCCGTACCGGTCACCGTGAGCCGTCTCCGTAAGCCGCGTAACCAGTCAGTGTTGGTTTCTCTGGCGGGTCCGGGACTCAACCTGGCTTTCGCCGCGTTTGCCGTTGTTGTGTGTCGATTGAGTGGGGCTTCATTCGATTCGTACACTGGCGAAATTGTGGCAAGCAGTTCGTTGAATCTGAACATTGCTCAGGCGTTTGGTCTCTTTGGCCTCGTGAACGTACTTCTAGCCGGGTTCAACCTTTTGCCAATTCCACCTCTAGATGGGAGTGCGGTTATCGAGCGGCTAGTTCCACAAAAGCACATCGCGAAGTACTACGCCCTGCGGCAATCG
>CALAYR010000045.1 GCA_937894805.1 uncultured Acidimicrobiaceae bacterium
GATGCAGGCCTCGAGGAACGGTTGCGCCGAATTGCACCATTGGCCGAATCGCTACGGCCTAGGTCGCTTGATGATGTGGTTGGTCAAGATCACTTAGTCGGCAGTGATGGCCCATTGCGATTGCTCGCTGAGAGTCAATCACTTAAATCATTGATTCTGTGGGGGCCTGCGGGTACTGGCAAGACAACTATGGCGAGATTGGTGGCGGAGGCCGCCGGATTGCATTTTGTCACCCTCTCCGCTGTATCGAGCGGAGTTAAGGATGTCAGGGAGGTCATTGAGCGCTCTCGACAACGTTTGGCGGAGCAGGGAGGCCGCACGTGTCTCTTCATTGACGAGGTTCACCGATTCAATAAATCACAGCAAGATCTACTACTGCCGGTGACCGAGAGCGGTGAGGTTGTTCTTATCGGTGCCACCACCGAGAACCCCTATTTTGAGGTAAATGCGGCCCTCTTGAGTCGTACGACCCTCTGGCGACTCAAGCCGCATACACGAGAGAGTCTCACTCTCTTGGTGCAACGAGGGCTTGACGCTCGAGGAGCCACTATTGAGGCCGAGGCGATGGATGTTCTGGTGCAATCGGCCGAAGGTGACGGTCGCGGCGTTCTAACCACATTGGATGTGGCGCTGGTGTTTGCGTCAAACCACGACAATTTGGTCACGGTCGAAGACGTGAGTGCGGCCCGCGACGGGCGCATCATCCATCAGTCTCAAGACTCTCATTACGATCAAGTCAGCGCCTTCATTAAATCAATCCGCGGTAGTGATCCCGACGCAGCTCTTTTTTGGCTCGTCACCTTGCTAGAGGCGGGGGAGTCGGCTCGATTCTTGGCCAGACGACTCGTTATTTTGGCTAGTGAAGATATTGGCATCGCAGATGGCAATGCCCTTCTGATCGCCGAGTCAGCAGCCCGAGCTGTCGAGTTCGTTGGTCTCCCGGAGGCTCGACTGACACTGGCTCACGCCACGATTCGTCTAGCGCTGAGCCCGAAGAGCAATTCCGTGACCTCGGCGCTAGGCGCGGCAACAGCCGCAGTACGGGCGGGCGCATCCACTGAGGTTCCCGCCCATCTGCGTGACGGGCATTATCGAGCGGCATCCGATCTCGGTCACGGCGTTGGCTACGCCTACCCCCACGACCATCCCGGTAACTGGGTAGCGCAGCGATATCTTCCCGAGGGTGTGGAAGGGGGCTTTTACGCGCCTTCGAGCCAACCGGGCGAGTTGAGGATGGTCGAGAATTGGCACTCCATACAAGAAGGAATCCAAGGTCCGCCGGTAGAGTAAGACAGTGGAAGCGGCTGAATTACGACGTAGATTTCTGAGATATTTCGAAGAGAACGGACACACTCTCGTGCCGTCCGCGAGTCTGATTCCTCACGACCCGGAGCTTCTCTTTACTATTGCCGGCATGGTGCCCTTCAAGCCCTACTTCGTGGGTGATGAGACACCGAGCTTCTCTCGCGCCGCTTCAATCCAAAAGTGCTTCCGAGCGCCCGATATTGACCAGATCGGAACGACAAAACGGCATCTCACATTTTTCGAAATGATGGGAAATTTCAGCTTCGGCGACTACTTCAAGCAAGAGGCGATTCAGTTCGCCTGGGGGCTCATCACCGAGGGCTTCGGCTTCGACCCCGAACAGCTATGGGTGACCGTTCACGTCTCTGATAATGATGCCAGTGATATTTGGCGATCGGTAGCGGGTATTCGACCTGAGCGAATCCAGCGACTCGACGAAGACAATTTCTGGGCCATGGGCGATGTCGGTCCGTGCGGTCCCTGCTCGGAGATTTATTTCGACAAAGGCCCGAAGTACGGAGCCGACGGTGGTCCAGCCAATGGCGACGGTGACCGCTTTGTCGAGTTCTGG
>CALAYR010000046.1 GCA_937894805.1 uncultured Acidimicrobiaceae bacterium
CACGACGCTCTTCCGATCTCGGTGTCGAAAGGTAGACCTCGTGGAAGGTGATACCGGCTTCGGCATGTCGAGCTCGCACGGCTTCGCGCGCAACTCGGCGCGGGGAGATGAGCGCTACGACAACAATGAAACCTTGGTTAGCCATCACGATGGCAATCTCACCGGCCCGGCGCACCTGTTCGTCTCGGTCCTCATTGGAAAAGCCCAAGTCACGACTGAGACCACCGCGCAAATCATCTCCGTCGAGGACCACAATGCGCTCACCGATCTGCGCGTACTGACGCGAGATGGCCTCGGTAGTCGTGGACTTTCCGGCACCCGAGAGGCCAGTCAGCCAGATGGTCTCACCCTGAACTGTCACCGGTTCAGGCTACCAATCAGGGCTATTTCTACGCGGTACGCGCAAACTAGGCTGTTGAATTGTGAAGACCAATGAGGTGTTTAAGGCCTACGACATTCGGGGAACCTACCCGGATCAAATCAACGAAGAGTTGGCGCGAGCCATCGGCTCGGCCTTTGCCACCTTTACTAAGGCCCCGCACATTGTCATGGCCAAAGACATGCACCCATCGGGAGTCACGCTCTGTGATGCGTTCGCCGAAGGTGCCCGTGCGGTCGGCACCAAAGTCACCGACCTGGGCCTGGCTTCAACTGACTTTCTCTACTTTGCCGCTGGTCACCTTGACTTGCCCGGCGCGATGTTCACTGCTTCGCACAACCCCGCTCAGTACAACGGCATCAAGTTGTGTCTCGAGGGAGCCAAGCCGGTCGGAGCCGACACGGGCCTCGTTGAAATCGAAGCGTTGACCAACGAGTTCCTGGCCACACCGGCGTCGGGACCACTGGCTGACAGTGACGAGCAGGACCTCATTACTGCATGGGTTAAGCACGTTCACTCGTTCATCGACACTGCGGTACTTCGCCCACTCAAAGTCGTTGCCGACACGGCCAACGGCATGGGTGGCCTCGTGGTGCCGGCCGTGTTCGAGCGACTGCCACAAGTCACCCTCGAGGTGATGTACGGCGAGCTCGACGGCACGTTCCCGAACCACCCGGCCGACCCGCTGCAGCCCGCCAACCAGCGCGACCTGCAGGCCCGCGTCGTCGCAGGTGGCTTCGACGTCGGTCTCGCCTTCGACGGCGACGCCGACCGCGTGTTCGTCGTCGACGAGCAGGGCCGCGGCCTCAGCGGCTCCACCACCACGGCCATCCTCGCGGCG
>CALAYR010000047.1 GCA_937894805.1 uncultured Acidimicrobiaceae bacterium
TGGTCGATCGCGTACGTGCGCAGCGTGACTGTGAGCTTGTGCCCATCGATTCTGAACACTGTGCCATTCACCAGTGCCTAGCGGGTGCCGATGCGATGGATGGATATCGCTCGGTGAAGCGGCTCCTCTTGACGGCATCGGGTGGCCCGTTTCGCACTAAGAGCGTGAGCGAATTGCAACATGTAACTAAGGCCGATGCCCTTGATCACCCCACCTGGGCGATGGGGCCAAAAATTACGATTGACTCGTCCACTCTGATGAACAAGGGACTTGAAGTACTCGAGGCCGCGGCCCTCTTTGGCATTGATGTCGAGCGTATCGACGTGGTGGTGCACCCCCAGTCGATTGTCCACTCCATGGTCGAGTATGTCGACGGTTCAACTCTGGCGCAACTATCACACCCTGACATGCGACTCCCAATTGCCTACTGTCTCGGCCTGCCAGAACGTCTCGACCACAGTTGGGGCGCCATCTCTTTTGCTGATGCGCTGACCTTGACTTTCGAGCCACCCAATCGAGAGGCCTTTCCCGCGCTTGATCTTGCCTACGAGGCGGGCCGACGCGGGGGAGCGGCACCGGCTTGGCTAAGTGCGGCTAACGAAGTTGCCGTGGAAGCGTTCTTGCAAGACCAGATTGCGTGGAGCGACATTGTTCCGGTGGTTGCGCGTACTCTCGACGCCTTTGATGGGGGTCCGTTGACTTCAGTCGAGGAGCTTCGAGAGCACGACGCCAAATCTCGGAGAATCGCTGCCAAGATGGTCGCCTCCCTATGAGTACCGAGCCCCGCGCCAGTTGGAAAGAAGTTGCACTCGCCCTGATGGTCGTCGTGCTCATGGTTCGTCTCGGTGGCTGGCTCCTGCCGGCCGTCATCGTCGCCGTACTGCTCATGGTGGTTGGACACGAACTGGGCCACTTTCTGACGGCCAAATGGACCGGCATGAAGGCCACCGAGTTCTTTGTTGGCTTTGGTCCTCGGATCTGGTCCTTTCGTCGTGGTGAGACGGAGTACGGCATCAAGGCTCTCCCGCTAGGTGGCTACGTCAAGATCACGGGCATGTCGTCGTTGGAACAACTAGACGACAGCGACGAGCCTCGTAGCTATCGCGCCCAGAGTTACCCCCGCCGCTTACTCGTCGCCTCCGCCGGCTCCATCATGCACGTGATCATGGCGTCACTGCTCTTGATTATCTCGTACTCGGCACTCGGTGTTCCCGATAGTTCGAAGATTCAGATCGCCGGCTTTACCGCCTGGGACGGACACGCCAAAAACGCGGCCCAGCTTGCTGGCATCAAGCGCGGTGACGTCGTTGAGCGCATCGCCAATCTCGTAACTGGTCGCGTCACTGAGGTGCGGGGCGGAGCTTCACTCATTGAGGCCGTCGCAGTCTCGTCCAATGAACCGCTCCAACTTTCGATCCGTCGCGATGGCGAACCTCGAACAATCACGGTCACACCAGTCGATGGACGCACGTTGCGTTCCGGTGGCGTGCAGCTAGTCGAGAGTTCAGAGCCGGCACATGGCTTTCTGGGCATTGCACTAGAGAATCCCAATAAGCGAGTAGCACCCTGGACGGCGGCGCCCACGGTAGCAACCACGGTTGGGACCATGATTAAAGACGCCACGCTCTCGGTGCCCAAAATGTTTTCCCCGTCACAGCTCGGCAGCCTCTTTCAGAATGTGACCAACAACTCAGTTGGACAGCAGTCAGCCCAAACCGGCAATCGACCCGTTTCGGGTGTCGGGGCAGTTCGACTCGCCGTTGAGAGCGCCCACGCCGGACCCCGTGAGTTCATTGCCCTCTTCGCCACTCTCAACATTTTCATCGGTGTGTTGAATATGTTTCCGATGATGCCTCTAGACGGCGGACTTGTGCTGGTGGCCACCTACGAACGCATACGCACGCGCAAGGGTCAGCCTCGCTATCAGGCCGACCTCAATCGCCTGGCACCCTTTGTTTTTCTATTCCTAGGGCTGCTGGCCTTTATCTTCCTCACCACGCTCTATCTCGACATTGTGCACCCCATAAACAACCCGTTTCAATAGTGCGATTGAACTCTTGAGCGACACGGCAGAATAGAACTGTGGAAGTCACTTCATCTCTCTTAACACCCCGCCGTAAGACTCGGCAGATCTCGGTGGGCAATGTGCTCGTCGGAGGAGATGCCCCCATAACCATCCAGTCGATGACGACGACGAAGACTGCCAACGTCGACGGGACCTTGCAGCAGATCTACGCACTGGCCGCCGCCGGCGCCGACATTGTCCGCTGCACCTGTAACGAACAAGAAGCGGCTGAGGGCTTAGCTCAGATTGTTCCTCGTTCACCCGTGCCGATCATTGCCGACATCCACTTTCACGTGGAGATGGCGTTGGCCGCTCTCGAAGCCGGAGTCCACGGACTGCGCCTCAATCCCGGCAACCTTCGTAAGCCCGAAGAGATCAAACTGGTGGCGCGTGAGGCTAAGGATCGGGGCGTGCCGATTCGCATTGGTGTGAATGCTGGGTCACTCCACCCCGACCTCTACGCCAAGTACGGGGGAGCCACACCCGAGGCGCTCGTTGAGTCGGCGCAGATTGAGCTTCGCTACTTCCAAGAAGTTGATTTCGACGACGTCAAGATTTCCGTGAAGGCCTCCAGCGTGGCGCTCATGATTGCGGCCTATCGTCTCGCGAGTGCCACCTTTGACTACCCACTACATCTCGGAGTCACTGAGGCCGGCCCTCTCCCCGGGGGGCTACTCAAGGGCTCTGTAGGCATCGGCACCTTGCTCGCCGAGGGCATTGGCGATACGTTGCGTTACTCGCTGACCGCCGATCCCGTTGAAGAGGCCAAGGCCGGTCGTGCCCTGCTCGAATCGTTGGGACTGCGCGAACGTAAGGGTCTCGACCTGATCGCTTGCCCGAGCTGCGGACGGGCCGAAGTCGATGTCATCAAAGTCGCGAATGAGGCGCAGCAGGCGCTGCAGGAACTGAACTTGCCCATTCAGGTGGCCGTAATGGGCTGCGTGGTGAACGGACCGGGAGAAGCCCGTCACGCCGACCTCGGAATTGCGGCTGGAAAAAAGCGCGGCCACCTCTTTATCAAGGGGCAGATCGTGCGCGTCGTCCCCGAAGATGAGATGGTGCAGGCGCTGGTGGATGAGGCCAAGAAGTTGGTAGCCGAAGGCGTCGAAGCCCGGTTGGCGGCCCGTGATCTCAACGCCGAAAAAGAGGCCGAGGCCGATCGTGCGCTCTTGCTCGACGCGAAGGGCAGCGATGCCAATCACTCCAACGAAAAGATCACCGAGATTCGTCGCAGAATCAACAACGTCGAGAAGTAGGATTTCCTTCATTCACTTCGAAGGAGCACCGTGGCACAGCCAGGCGTATTGACCCCTCAAAATGAGGACTTTCCCCGTTGGTATCAAGACGTAGTGGCCAAGGCCGAGATGGCTGACAATGGTCCGGTCCGTGGCACCATGGTGATTCGCCCCTACGGCTACGCCATTTGGGAACACATCCAGGCCGAGATTGACCGTCGGATCAAGGCCGCCGGAGCAGAAAACGCCTACTTCCCACTCTTTATTCCTGAGAGTTATCTCAGCCGTGAAGCTGAACACGTCGAGGGTTTCAGCCCCGAGTTGGCCGTTGTGACCCACGCCGGCGGCGAACAGCTGAGTGAGCCCGTAGTAGTTCGGCCAACCTCCGAAACGGTCATTGGCGAATTTATGGCGAAGTGGATCCAGTCGCACCGGGACTTACCCCTGCTCTTAAACCAGTGGGCCAATGTCGTTCGATGGGAACTTCGGCCCCGCATGTTCCTGCGCACGTCAGAGTTTCTTTGGCAGGAGGGACACACCGCTCACGCCACCTTTGAGGACGCCGCGACCTACGCCCGCAAGATTCATCACGAGGTCTACAACGACTTCATTCAGAACGTTCTTGGCGTCCAGGTCTACTTGGGCATCAAGTCCAAGAGTGAGCGATTTGCGGGTGCGACCAACACGATGACGTGCGAAGGCATCATGCGCGATGGCAAGGCCCTCCAAATGGCAACGAGTCACGAGCTCGGACAAAACTTCGCCAAGGCCTTTGACATCAAGTTCCAAGATGAGAGCGGTACTGCGGCCTACTGCTACACCACATCGTGGGGTGCCTCGACGCGGCTCATCGGTGGTCTCATCATGTCTCACGGCGACGACAATGGCTTGGTAGTACCTCCACGGCTCGCTCCGATTCAGGCGGTCGTACTCGCCGTGCGAGACGAGGAGTCTGTAAACAGTGCGACCGACGAGATCTCACGCCAACTTTTGGACGCTGGGATTCGTGTTCGCACAGATCGCGGACGAGGCAGCTTCGGTCGCCGAGTCACCGACTGGGAGATCAAGGGTGTGCCGATCCGTGTCGAAGTAGGTCCCCGTGACCTCGCCGAAGGGCTCGTAACGCTGGCGCGCCGCGACACGGGGGAGAAGGTCCAGGTGCGGATTGAAGAGGCTCCTGCGCGAATCGCGACACTGCTCGAAGAAATTCAGTTGGCGATCTTGCAGGGCTCTCGTAACGCCCTAGCCAGCCGAACGGCCGATGTATCGAGCATTGCCGAAGCGTCCGAAGCAGCCAACGATGGTTTTGCGCGGTTGAGCTGGGATCTCGTGAAGGGTGAGGGGGAGGCGGCGCTACGCACGCAGGCCATCACCGTTCGATGTCTGCAGCGGGCCGACGGCTCCATGCCCGAAAATGAAGACGAGGCCAATTTGGTGGCCATCGTTGCCAAGAGCTACTAAGGCGCAGTAGCGGAAGTCCGAAACCCCTAGAAATTGGGGGTTTCGGAGCATCAAAGAGCAAAATTGGCGTAATTCTGCTACCATATCTGAAACAGTCCGCTATGGACGATTGGACTCGTAACACGCGGGCCTTGGGCCCGCGTTTTGCTTTGCCGGTCGTCGGTCGCGTGCAACAGAAAGGAGTAGAAAATGGTTGACCTCACCACGCCCATTTCTGCCCTCTTGTTGCCATTAGGCCTCGATCTCTACGACCTCGAATTCACCAAGGGCAGCTTGAACGTCACCGTGAACAAAGAGGGTGGGGTTGATGTTGACGCTTTGGCCAAGGCCAATCGGACAATTTCGGAGTGGCTCGACGAGAACGATCCCTTTCCGGGCCGCTACACCCTCGATGTATCCAGTCCTGGGCTGGAGCGCCGTTTGCGCACAGCTACGCACTTCACGACCGCCATTGGCACCCTCGTGACATTGCGTGAGATGCGTCAGGGCGAAGCCACTCGCCGCCTCGAAGGTGAACTTGTCAGCGTCACGGGTAACACCATTGTCCTGCGCGACAACAAGCTCGGTGAGATTTCGATTGAGATTGACAACGTGGAGCGTGCCCGCACGGTCTTTGTCTGGGGGGCCACGGCCAAGCCGACCCCCTCAAAAGGTCGCCCCCAAGCCAGTTCTAAAGGAAGGAAGTAGTCATGAGTTTTCGTGATGCACTCGGCGCTATGGCGCAAGAGGAAAATATTGATGTAATGGAGCTGCTTAACGCGCTCGCCAACTCGATGCTGAAGGCCTACAAGAAGCGTCCCGACGCGGCCGAAGACGCCGAAGTCGAAATCAACCCCGAGACCGGTGCCATCAAAATCATTGGTCTCGTGCTCGACGCAGAAGGCAACATCACCGACGAGTGGGATGCTACGCCGGCCGACTTCGGTCGCATCGTGGCGCGTAATGCCCGTCAGAACTTGCTCGACGCGATCGCTGAGATTCGCCGGCGTCACATGTACGAAGAGTTCGTCAACCGTGAAGGTGACATTGTCTCGGGTACCGTACTGCCGGTTAATGAGAAGTTCCTCGACCGCTACACCAAGTTGAACATTGGCAAGGGCGAAGCGATGATGCCTCGCGCCGAGCAGATCAACATTGAGCACTTGACCGAAGGTCAGCGTGTCAAGGTCTACATCGTCGAAGTACGCAACACCAACCAGGGGCCCTCAATCGTTGTTTCACGGACGCACCCCGCCCTGGTGGCCAAGTTGTTCGAGATCGAAGTGCCGGAGATTGCTAGCGGTCTGGTAGAAATCAAGGCCCTCGCTCGTGAACCCGGACACCGCTCCAAGGTGGCCGTGGCCAGTAACGACTCCGACGTTGACCCCGTGGGTGCCTGCGTTGGTGCTCGGGGCTCGCGCGTTCGCAACATTACGAACGAACTTCGCAACGAGCGCGTCGACATCGTTCCCTACAGCGACGACCCAGTCGAGTTCATCACCGCCGCATTGCAGCCCGCTCGAATCCGTGAAGTCATTCTCGATGAAGAGACCGGTACCGCCACGGTCATCGTGCAGGACCAGCAGCTTTCGCTGGCGATTGGTAAGGAGGGCCAGAATGCCCGCCTCGCAGCACGTTTGACTGGTTGGCGCATCGACATCCGTTCCGATGTTGAAGAGTCCGAAGAGGCCGTTGAGGCCGAAGAGGCGCTGATCGAAGAGGCTGAGTACGGCGACGTCGAAGTTGAGACGGCCGAAGAGATTTCCGAAGAAGTGGCCGTTGAGGCCACCGATGAGGAAGAGGTCACCGAATAACCCCGTTGCGGACCTGTGTCGTCTGCCGTGCCACCAAACCTGCGGGGGAGTTGGTCCGAGTTGGATGCGATGCGGGGCGGTCGTGGTACCTCGGTACCGGAAACGGCCGCGGCGCGTGGTGGTGTCAAGCCGGTGAATGCCGGCGAGATGTCCCCGCGGGCCGTCTAGTTCGGGCGCTTCGGCGTCCGATCTCTTCGACAGACAGTGAAGCAATCGCTTCGCTCCTGAACGGAGAGCACCTAGACAGCAGTGGAGTTGTGCGAGACTAACAACCGTGTTTGACGACTCCGTTAGATACCGATTTGAGGAAGTGTTTTGGCTGCAAAGAAAATTCGAGTACACGAGCTAGCCAAGGAGCTCGGTCTCACGAACAAGGAGCTCCAGGATCTCGCCTCCCGCATGGGAGTCGACGCCAAGAGCGCCTCGTCGTCAATTGAAGATGCACAGGCCGACCGTATGCGTCGTCGTGCCGATGACGAAGGTATTCGTCGTGATGAGCAGCCAGAAGACCCCAAGGCCAAGAAGGCCCCTGTCGCTAAGACGGCCCCGGCTAAGACCACTGCCGAAGTCGTAGAGACACCGGCCGCTCCGGTCGCCGAGCAGCCCGCTGTCGAGGCACCGACTCAAGAGCACACCCCTGCCGCTCCTGAAGCTCCCGTCGAGGTTCCGACCGAGGATGTTCCTCAGGTCATTCGTACACGGACCGCCGCTCCGAAGCCAGTCGCCAAGACTGTCTCTCCGGAAGGGCCGACGACCGTCGCGCCAACTCGCCGTCCAACTCCCGGCCAGGCACCAACTTCTGCAACGGGACGTCCAATCCCACCACCACCCGGTGGCGGCCGTCCTCCGATGTCCTCAACGGGTCGTCCAATTCCACCACCCCCCGGTACGCGTCCAGGGGCACGTCCCGCTGGTCCTGGGGGTCGTCCTGGATTCGCGCCACGACCCGGTGGCGCTCGCCCCGGTGCCAGCGTCGGCGGCCGTCCCGTCGGTGGCGGAGCCCGACCCGGTGGTCCCGGTGGTCCCGGTGGTGCTGGCGGTGGTTTTGGCGGTGCCCGTCCTGGTGCTCCTGCCGGCGGCCCTGGTCGCGGCGGCCCTGGTGGCCGCGGTCCCGGCGGACCTCGTGGTTCTCAGCGCAAGTCCAAGGCTCGTCGCAGCTCCAAGGTCGAGGATTTCGAGCCCACCCAAATCACTTCGTACATCCCCAGCACCGCTCCGGTGCCAACTGGCGAGATCATCGTCGAGCGCCGATCAACGGCCAAGGACCTCGGTCCCAAGGTCAACCGAACGGCTACCGACATCATTCGCTTCCTCTTCTTGCAGGGGGAAATGGTCACCGCTTCGCAGGGTCTGACCGACGACATGATCGAGTTGTACGCCGCTGAAATTGGCGCCGAAGTACGACTCGTTGATCCAGGCGAAGAACAAGAAGCGGCATTGCTCGCCAAGTTCTTCGACGATGACGAAGATGACGAAAAGTACGACGCAGTGCTGCGCTCGCCCGTTGTCACGGTCATGGGTCACGTCGACCACGGCAAGACTTCGCTGTTGGACCGGATTCGTAACACCAATGTGATTGCTGGTGAGGCCGGTGGAATCACACAACACATCGGTGCTTACCAGGTCGACTGGAAGGGTAAGTCCATTGCCTTCCTCGACACCCCGGGACACGAAGCATTCACCTCAATGCGCGCACGTGGCGCCAAGGTCACTGACATCGTCATCTTGGTAGTCGCTGCAGACGACGGCGTTATGCCTCAGACAATTGAAGCGATCAATCACGCCAAGGCCGCTGAAGTGCCAATCATCGTTGCGGTCAACAAGATTGACCGTCCTGACGCCAACCCCGATCGTGTCCTGCAGCAGATCGCCGAACACGGTTTGGTACCCGAAAAGTGGGGTGGTGACACGATCTGTGTCGAAGTCTCCGCGTTGCAGGGACTGGGCATCGACGATCTGCTCGAGCAGGTGCTGCTGGTTGCTGAAGTCGGTGAACTTACAGCTCGAACTGAGGGCCCCGCCGTCGGTGCGGTCCTCGAAGCCAACCTCGAAGTTGGACGTGGACCAGTGGCCACCGTCATGGTTCAAAAGGGTCAGTTGAAGTTGGGCGACGCCATTGTGGCCGGTGCCGCATGGGGCAAGGTCAAGGCCATGATCGACGACAAGGGTCGCCAGATCAAGGTTGCCGGACCATCAACTCCTGTTCAGGTCCTTGGTTTCTCGGAACCACCGCACGCCGGTGACGAGATGCGCGTTGCGCAAGACCAGGCACACGCCCGCACCTTGGGTGAGGCCCGCGCTCAGCGCATCCGAATCACGGGACACATCCCACTTGCCAGTACTGGTGCTCGCCTGGAAGACCTCTTTGAGGCCATCCAGCGCGGCGAAACGGCCACCTTGAATGTGGTTCTGAAGTCTGACGTGCAGGGTTCCTTGGAGGCCTGCACCGAATCGCTCCGCAAGTTGGAGCGCGAAGACGTCAAGCTCGTCATTGTGCACCGTGGTGTCGGTGGAATTACCGAAAACGATGTCCAGCTGGCCAGCGCCTCAAGTGCCACCATCATCGGCTTCAACGTTCGTCCGGACCGCCGTAGCCGTGAGATGGCTGAGCGCGAAGGCGTCCAGATCCGCACCTACGAAATCATCTACAAGCTCATCGAAGAGATCCAAGCAGCCATGCTCGGTCTCTTGGCTCCTGAATTCGAAGAGGTTGTCACCGGTGAGGCCGAAGTGCGTGAAATCTTCCGCGTCCCCAAGCTCGGCGCCATCGCCGGTTGCTACGTGCGCGAAGGTGTCATCACGCGAGGCAGCAAGGTTCGATTCCTCCGTGAAGGTGCCATTATCTGGAAGGGTTCGATTACTTCATTGCGTCGCTTCAAGGATGACGCTCGTGAAGTGCAGTCGGGCTTCGAGTGTGGTATCGGTCTTTCCGACTACCAAGACTTGAAGGATGGCGACATTATCGAAACCTTCGAGGAGCGCGAGATTCCTCGGACGGCGTAAGTCGTGGCAAACAAGCCTGCCGACAAGCACCCCTATCCACGGAGTGCTCGAGTAAATGAGATTCTGCGTGAGGTCATCTCGGACGTCGTCGTACGTCTCGAGGACCTCGACGATCGCTTAGGCCTCTTAACGGTTACGGGAGTAGAAACGACACCTGATTTACGCCACGCCACGGTCTACTTCGACTCATTGACCCCCGAGGCAAAAGCCGCTCTAGAAGACCGCCGAGTTCAGATCCAAGGTCAAGTGAACGCACAGACCAAGATGAAGCGCACGCCAAAACTGGACTTTCGAATCGATCCTGCTGTGCGCTCAGGAGAATCAGTCGAAGAGATTATTCGTCGACTGCACGCAGAGGATGAGCAGAACTAGCGGCGTCGTCCTCGTCGATAAGCCGGCGGGGTGGACGAGTCACGATGTAGTCGCCAAAATGCGTGGCATTCTTCGGCAGCGCCGTATCGGACACGCCGGCACACTCGACCCCATGGCGACTGGTCTTTTGGTGATCGCCGTCGGACCCGCCACGCGGCTTTTGCGCTTCGCCACCGAGACTGAAAAAACGTACACCGGAACAGTGAAGTTGGGCGAGGCTACCGATTCCCTGGATGCCGACGGAGTGGTCGTGGCAACCGCATCGGTTCCGACGCTTAGTCCCTCGGAGGCGCAAGGCATCGCGACGAGTTTTCTTGGCGCGCAGCAACAGATCCCACCGATGGTCTCGGCCATAAAGGTCGACGGGAAGAAGCTCTACGAACTGGCCCGCGAAGGAAAAGAGATTGAGCGACAACCTCGCGACATAGTGGTCTCGAGATTCGAGATTCGTGAATCGGCGAACCCCGGCTCTTTCGAGTTCGAGGTGACAGTGACGCCTGGCACATACGTTCGTGTGCTGCTGGCCGATTGGGCCGTTCGGGCAGGGACCGTGGGTCACCTCACAGCACTGCGTCGAACGAAGAGTGGTGCCTCTCAGGTAGACGCTGCTTACTCAATCGATTCGCTGCAAGAGGCTGTCGCCAAAGGCGAGTCCGTTTTGGCGGCACCACTGGAGATGACTAAGCAGTTTCCCGTCGTTTTCGTCGACGACGCCACGGTCGTAGCCATTCGTCAGGGTAAGACAGTGGCCCTTGACGCCCCATCGGCGAGTGAGTATCTCAACGCTGTTGATAGTGCCGGGGAGCTTGTAGCGATAGTGCGCCCTAAGGGTGACCGGTGGCAGCCCGAGGTGGTCTTAGCGATCGAGTCGACCGTGAAGGACTCGTAAGGTTTTTGTATGCGGGTACACAGCGCGGACGAGATGCGTTCAACACAACGTGGTTCCGTCGTGGCTATCGGCGTCTTTGATGGTGTGCACCGTGGCCATCAAGCCGTGTTGCGCCACGTGGTCAAGCTGGCCCACGAACGTGACCTTGACGCAATTGTCGTGACCTTTGACCCCACGCCCGCTGAAGTGCTCGCACCGGAACGTGCCCCCAAGATGTTGGCGACCCTAGATGATCGCATTCGTGAGTTTGAAGCCCTGGGAATCGACGAAGTACGTATTGTGCATTTCTCCGAGGAAGCTTCCCGAGAAGAGGCCGAGGCATTTGTCGACCGCGTCGTGGTGGCGGGGTGTGATGGTCGCATCGTTGTAGTTGGCGAGGATTTCCACTTTGGCCAGAATCGAAAAGGCAACGTTGAGCGACTCCGCGGGTGGGGTGAGGCTCGTGGCTTCACGGTAAGTCCAGTGGTGTTGGTGGGCGACGAGTCTCAATTCAGCTCCACTCGTGTCCGAGCGTACGTCGCTGGCGGTGAGGTGGCTGAGGCTCGCAATGTCCTGGGTCGCCCCTTTGGGTACCGCGACGTAGAGGTGGTCCATGGTGACGCACGTGGCGGAGCAGAGCTCGGGTATCCGACGGCCAATATTGACCCCTCGACTCGACTCATCCGCCCGGCTCTCGGTATCTATGCCGGTTTTGCCGATCTGGCTGACGGATCTCGCTACGCCGCCGCAATTTCCGTCGGCAAGCGACCGCAGTTCTACGAGGATGGATCGCTGCTGATTGAGGCCTTTCTCTGTGGCTTTTCCGGTGACCTCTACGGACAGTCTCTATCGCTCTCGTTCTTAGATTTCCTTCGAGGCGAGCTCAAGTTTGAGACGGTCGAGGACCTCGTGGACCAGATGCACCGCGATGTAAAGAAAACTGAAGAGGTCTTCGCTTCGTATCATGAGTAAGGGGAGACCACAACCAAAGGAATACGTATGAGCGAATCAACCATCATCTACACCCACACGGACGAAGCCCCCGCTCTCGCCACGTACTCTCTACTCCCTATCGTCTCAGCCTTTGCGGCGCAGGCCGGTGTCACCGTGACCACGAGCGACATCTCTCTGGCCGGTCGATTAATTGCCAATTTTCCCGAATTTCTCACTCCAGATCAGCGGATCACTGACGACCTGGCCACACTGGGTAAAGAGGTGCTGCTGCCTGAGGCCAACATCATCAAGCTGCCGAATATCTCTGCCTCAATTCCTCAAATCAAGTCCGTCATTGCCGAGCTGCAGTCCCAAGGCTTCGCTCTGCCGAACTATCCCGACAGCCCCGAGACTGACGAGGAGCGAGACATTCAAACTCGCTACAAGAAGGTGTCCGGTTCGGCCGTCAACCCCGTGTTGCGTGAAGGAAACTCCGATCGCCGAGCGCCTCTGTCGGTGAAGAAGTACGCGCAAAAGCACCCCCATTCAATGGGGAAATGGTCGGCGGACTCTAAGACCAATGTGGCCCACATGACCCACGGGGACTTCTTCTCCAATGAGGTTTCCACGGTGATGGACTCCGACGATTTGTTGACAATCAATTTGGTCAATGGCGACGGGTCGAGCACTCCGCTTCGTGCACCCCTCGCCGTGTTGGCGGGTGAGATTATTGACGCCACCAAGATGGAAGCATCGGCCCTTGACGCATTCCTACAGGAGCAGATTGCCCGCGCTAAGGCGGAGGGCGTGTTGTTCTCGATTCACTTGAAGGCCACCATGATGAAGGTTTCAGACCCCATCATGTTTGGCCATGTGGTTCGAGCGTTCTTTCCGAAAACCTTCTCTCAGTTCGGCGGCGAAATGGCTAATGCCGGCCTCAATCCGAACAACGGATTGGCCGGCATTTACGCCGGACTGGACGGGCTGGCTAATGGCGATGCCATTAAGGCTTCCTTCGCCAGCGAGCTGGCTGACGGTCCCGCACTCGCGATGGTCGACTCCGATAAGGGCATAACAAACTTGCACGCCCCCAACGACGTGATTGTGGACGCCTCGATGCCGGCGATGATCCGCTCCTCGGGTCACATGTGGAACGCGGCCGGGCAAGAGGCCGACACCTTGGCCGTTCTGCCGGATGCCAGCTACGCCGGTATCTATCAAGTGGCCCTCAATGACTGTCGCCGATTCGGCGCATTTGATCCGGCCACCATGGGTTCGGTACCGAACGTTGGGCTGATGGCGCAAGCGGCCGAAGAGTATGGCAGCCACGACAAGACCTTTGAAATCCCACACGACGGCACCGTTGTGGTGACCAACGGTGCGGGTGAGGTCATCTTTTCGATTCCCGTCGCCCAGCACGACATCTTCCGTATGTGCCAGACCAAGGACGTGCCGATTGCCGACTGGGTCAAGCTCGCGGTCAATCGTGCCCGACTCACGGGAGACCCCGCTATTTTCTGGCTTGACGAAGATCGTGCCCACGACGCCCAGGTGATTGCCAAAGTGCGTCGTTACTTGGCCGAACACGACACGACCAATCTTCAGATTGACATCATGGCGCCGGCCGACGCAATCGGCATCTCGCTGGATCGCATTCGTAAGGGTCTCAACACCATTTCGGTAACGGGCAACGTTCTGCGGGACTATCTGACTGACCTCTTTCCCATCATGGAGCTTGGTACCAGTGCCAAGATGCTGTCGATTGTTCCTTTGATAAACGGCGGGGGACTCTTTGAAACTGGTGCCGGTGGTTCGGCCCCGAAGCACGTTCAGCAGTTTGAGCAAGAGAACTACCTGCGGTGGGACAGTCTTGGTGAATTTCTAGCTCTGGCTTCAAGTTTTGAATACTTGGCCCAACGGACCGGTAACGCCCGCGCCCAAGTGCTGGCAGACACGCTGGACCGAGCCACTGGTCGCTTCCTAGACGCCGACCGATCACCGGGGCGCAAGCTGGGCACGATTGATAATCGTGGTTCCCACATCTATCTCGCTATCTACTGGGCCGACGAACTGGCACAGCAGACCGCCGATGTTGAGCTGGCCGGCAAGTTCTCGGTAATTGCGGCGCAGCTCGCCGAGTCCGAAGAGAAGATTGTGCAGGAACTGATTGCGGTACAGGGGAGCCCCGTGGACCTCGGTGGCTACTTCCGTCCCAACGTCGAGAAGGCTGCTGCCGCGATGCGACCTTCGACCACGTTCAACCAGATTCTCGCCTCGCTCTAAGCGTTGCCGTTAGAGCGTTATTGCTCGCATAACCAGATCAGTTACCACGTCGATGTGGCCGTTCACGTCCAGCTCACCGTCGAAGGGATCGAACTCAGTTGAAAAACCCTTCAGCGTGAATGGCGCTTCGGCCCCGTGGGCGACCAAGAAGAACAGGCTGCGGGTGGGTATTGGATAAATGAGATTGTCACTGCGAAGTCGATCAAGTAGTTCAATTAATGGAGTGATCTGAGGGACGATTGCCGTTTCAAAGATGTAGTCAAGGCGATCGGAGCGATCGACACCTTCGCGATTCATGAGCTGGCCCAGCGAAGGGAATAACGCGGCCGCCGTTAGAAAGCTATGGATAAGTGCCCGCAACTCTTCGAGGTCGTCGAGACTCTCGGGCCAGGTGGCTCGCGCCGTACCGATGGCCGCGAAGAAGCGATTGAATTCGGCAGCCACCGCTTCGCGGAAGAGATTGTTCTTGGTGCCGTAACGCTGACCGACGGCGCTGTGGCTGAGCCCGAGTTCCGTGCTGAGTGTTCGCAGCGAGATTCCCTCGTAGCCCAGTTCGGCGAACCCCTTGAGGGCGGCGTTGAGGATTTCATGATCCTGAACGATTTTGGGTCGTCCGCGCTCTCTCATGCGCCACACTCCTTTGGTATTGGCTCCCGCGTGGTTCCCTCAGGAAGACGCCGCATCTGATAGAAACTAATAATAGTTAGTCATTTGCCTAAGTAATGACATGACGAAGAAGGAGATTGCCATGGCCCTCACTGACCTCATCGATATTGAACTAGCCGTACCGAATCCGAGTGAGCTCGAAGAGTTTTGGAATCGTCGGGGCCTCGTGACGACGGGATTGGGTCGTCTCGGCACGCCCGAGCGTGAGTCTCAACTGCGGCTCACCGAATCGGACTATCGCCACGTCTCGCAAATGCGCATTGCCACCGAGACTCAAGAAGACCTCATACGCATCGCGGGCTCGCTGCAGCAGATGGGTGCCAGCGTGGAGCTGGGCGACGGTTGGCTGGAGAGTATTGACCCCGTGATTGGACACTCTGTTCGTATTGAAGTCACTCGGAATAATCCCTTGCCCCCGATGGCATCTCGCGAATTCAACGGACCCGGACGTCTCGACCGACCTAATCGCCGATCCGAAGCGGCTATTCGCGAGTGGGCGCCCAAGCCTCGCCGGTTCGGCCACGTCGTCTTTGGCTCTACTGACACGCAAGCCACCGTTGACTACTACGTCAATGGCTTGGGTTTTCGAATCTCAGATCGTCTTCCGGAAGTGGAGGCCACGTTCCTGCGCTGCTCCACTGACCATCACAACATGCTGATTCTGCCGGCACCTGTACCGTGCATGAACCATTACGCCTTAGAGCTCGAGGACTTTGACGCCATCGGCCTGCGCGGCGTTGAGGTCGTCCAGGAGCGTCCCGATGCATCGGTCTACGGCATTGGTCGTCACGTAGTCGGATCCAATGTCTTTTGGTATCTCCTCGATCCAGCCGGTGGCATGTTCGAGTTTTTCGCCGATATGGACCAGATCACAAATGACGATCTATGGGACGCTGAAATTCGCCGCGAGGACTGGGACCCCTTCACGATTGCGACCTACGAGTCGGGTACATCGAAAATGGACTTTTTCCTCCCTTCCGACATTGATGTGATTGCCGCCGGACGTGAACGGGCCGGCCTCTAATGGACCTCGGCATTGCGGGTAAATGGGCCATCGTTACGGGTTCGACTCGGGGGCTGGGTCTCGCCTGCGCAGAAGCACTGGCTGCTGAGGGAGTGAACATTGTTCTGAATGCGCGCACTGACCAAGAAGGCGAGCAGGTGGCCGCCACTCTGCGATCACGCTTTGAGGTCGCGGTCAGCTTTATCAAGGCCGATGTGGCTACACCTGAAGGGCGGGAAGCAATTTTCGCGGCCCACTCGAACGTGGACATTCTCGTTACGAACGCATCTGGACCTTCCCCCTCGAGTTTCGTGGATAACTCCGCTGAACAGTGGAGCGAAGCCTTCGACATGAATTTTCATTCCGCTGTGGGGATGATGCAGCTCGCACTTCCAGGGATGCGGGAGCGAAAGTTCGGTCGCATCATCAACATCACGTCGGCCATGGTGACCTCTCCGCACCCCTTTATGACGCTCTCCATTGCGGCCCGTACTGCGTTGACCGGTGTGACTAAGGCGGTCTCAAAGGAGGTAGTCAGCGACAACGTCACGATCAACAACATCCTCCCCGAACGAATCGATACCGGCCGTCAACGACAGATGGCTGAGTTACAGGTCCAGTTCCGCGGCATCACGCTGGAAGAGGCGTACGACGAAATGAAGCAGACGATTGCGGCGAAGCGGCTTGGCCGCCCCGATGAGGTTGGTGCCGCGTGTGCCTTTTTAGCCTCGGCGCACGCCGGATACATTTCCGGCGAAAACCTCCATCTCGATGGTGGTAGTTACGACGGGTTGATTTAATGGCGCACACCCCCTCGAACGAAACATGCGACGTTCTCGTCGTCGGTGGTGGCCCCGTTGGGCTCATTGAGGCGCTGTTGTTGCGCCAGCTGGGCCTGAGGGTCATTGTGATCGAGCAGCGGGACGGCCCCCAAACGGCGCCTTCGGCCCACGTGGTGACGGCACGAACCTTGGAGATTCTTCGCGGTCTCGGACTGGACATGGACGAAATCGAAGCATTGGCCCAAACGCCCAGCGAAGGGGCGTGGGCCCGCTGGGTCGACTCCCTGACCGGTCGAGAGTTGGGGGCCGTGCCGTTTGAGAACTTGCACGATCCAGAGCGATTAGCCCTTACCTCGCCACAACCGCTGCGCAACCTCTCTCAGCATCGCCTCGAACCCGTCCTCTACCGAGAGGTCGGTGACGTGCGCTCGGGGACTCAATGGGTCTCGAGTGTCGAAACTGCTGAGACTGTGGTGAGTGCGGTTCGTTCGACAATAGGTGGTGAGGCATACGAAATCACCAGTCGCTACGTCATTGGTTGCGATGGGGCCAGTAGCGCCGTGCGTCGACACAGCGGCATCGAAATGGAAGGACCCGATGAAATCGAGAATTTCATCTCAATCCACGCCGAAGCCGATTTGCGTTCCATCGTTGGCGCCGAGCCCGCCACGCTGTACTGGATAACCGACCCCACGGTTCAGGGCACCTTTATTGCGCACGACGTCGCATCGACGTGGGTGTACATGACTAGTTACAACCCCGCCGTTGAGTCGGTCGCGGACTACGACGCGACCCGCGCTGAGTCAATCTTTCGGCGAGCCGGGGGACTACCTGATGAGACGGCGGTTGCGATTCGGCACGTGAGTTCCTGGCGCATGACATCGCAAGTTGCTAATCGGTATCGCCAGGGCCGGACCTTTCTCGCTGGCGACGCGGCTCACAGGTTTCCGCCAACTGGCGGTCTTGGACTCAACACCGGTGTAGCCGATGCGCACAATCTCGCTTGGAAGCTGGCCTGGACACTTCGAGGTCTGGCTCCACTTTCATTGCTCGACACCTACGAGGCGGAACGACGCACCATTGCGCAGTACAACGCCGGGGTTAGCTTGGAGAATGCCTTCCGACTGCTGGAAGTCTGGATTGCGCTCGGTGTCGATGGGGACCTCGAAGCGTCGAAGATCCGAGCCGAGGCTCTTCTCGCTACCGCTGAAGGTAGGGCTGGGGTGACGCAGGCTATTGAGAATCAGGCCGAACACTTCGATCAACTAGGCGTGCAGTTGGGCTTCTCCTACAACGCTGACTCTGGCGTAGTTGTGGACGATGGCTCCGTCCGACCAGAAGTCGCCAATCCAGTACGCGAGTACGTCCCAACGACGATTCCCGGCTCACGGCTTCCGCACGCCCACCTGCACCGTGGTGGTGAAGCGATTTCGACGTTGGACCTGGTAACTCCAGGGTCCTTCCTGTTGATTTGTAATGACTCCGCCTGGGCCCACGTAGCGCTACCGACGCAATGGCCTCTCACCCGAGCGGTCATCGGTGTCGACGTGACCGATGAAGACGGAACGTGGACTTCACTGAGTGGCATTCGCCACGATGGAGCACTGCTGATTCGTCCCGATCAACACGTGGCGTGGCGAACGCAAGAGGGGCCGAGCGGTGACGTCGACGACCTCCATGAAGTTTTGAACTCCTTAATGAAAGAGCACTCATGAAAATTGCCAATATCAACGGAAGGGCCCACGTGGTCATTGATGACCAGTGCCTCGATATCGCCGAAGCCAGCGGTGGGGAGTTTGGGCCGAGCCTGCAGTCGGTCTACGACAACTTCGCCGCATTCGTCGCGGCGGCGCCCAGCTGGTCACGCGGTGGTCTCAAGGCATTCTCTTTGAGCGAGTTAGGTTCGCCGGCACCGCAGCCCCGGCAAGTCTTCGCCATTGGGTTGAACTACCACGGTCACGCCGAGGAGGCCGGAGTGCCAGTCCCGCAGGTGCCAGCGACGTTCACAAAGTTTCCGTCGAGCTTGGGTGGACCGTTCGAGCCAGTGCCTCGCATGGGGGAGACCCTTGACTGGGAAGTAGAGATAGTGGCCGTCATAAGTCGTGAGGCCTACCGGGTGTCGGAGGCCGATGCGTGGAACTACGTCGCCGGACTGGCGGTCGGACAGGACTATTCGGAGCGAACCATGCAATTTGCCGCTGGATCTCAGTTCTCCCTCGGGAAGTCCTATCTCGGCTTTGGCCCCGTAGGTCCGTGGCTCACCACTTTGGACGAAGTTGCCGACCGGGACAATCTCCAACTGGAGTGTTGGATTAACGAGGACAAGGTGCAAGACGCCCCCTCGACAGACATGGTTTTCTCGATTCCTTCTCTTGTTGCCCAGTTGTCGGCGATAACGCCGCTCTGGCCGGGTGACGTCATTTTCACGGGGACACCGGCCGGCGTGGGCATAACTGCCCAGCCCGCCCGCTTTCTCCAAGTGGGCGATGTCGTGCGAAGCTCCATTGCGGGCCTCGGCAGTATTCACAACACGATTGTGGCCCCCTAGGGCGATATTTTGGGGTCTTCGTGGTCTCTCCGCCCTATTTTGTGGGGTTCCCACTAGAAGACCCTTGTAATTCCTGCTATTCTTTCCACTGGTCAGCGCCGCTGACTGTGCGGGTCGTCATGGAGGCGGTTCGCATCGGGACCTCCGATTCAAAGGTAAGACCAACACCATGGCTGAGAAGTCGCAAACAATTCAGGAATACCGCGCACACGAGACGGACACCGGCTCATCCGAAGTTCAGATCGCGCTGCTCACCGGCCGAATTGCGCACCTCACCGAGCACCTCAAGATTCACAAGGGCGACCACCACTCGCGCCGCGGACTCATGAAGCTCATCGGCCAGCGCCGCCGTCTTTTGGACTACGTCCAAAAGGGTGACGTTGAGCGTTACCGTGCCTTGATCGCCCGTCT
>CALAYR010000048.1 GCA_937894805.1 uncultured Acidimicrobiaceae bacterium
CCAGCGTGCGGGCCACGACATCAACTACATCGCCCTCTCGGGTGCTCTGTGGTCAATCGGCCGCGCCGGCGAGCGCCCGATGCCGCCACTTAACTTGGTCGGTGACTTTGGCGGCGGCGGCATGCTGCTGGCCTTTGGTCTCATGGCCGCACTGGTCAATGCCCGTAACTCGGGCGAGGGGCAAGTCGTCGACGCCGCAATGGTCGATGGCGCCGCGTCCTTGATGGCAATGACCTACTCCTTCATGGGAGCCGGTCTCTGGCAGGAAGAGCGCGGTACCAACATCTTGGATACCGGAGCTCACTTCTACGAGGTCTACGAAACCTCAGACGGAAAGTACGTGGCCGTCGGCGCCATCGAAAAGCAGTTCTATCAAGAATTGCTCCAGGGGATGGGTCTCAGCGGGGACGAGCTGCCCAATCAGATGGACCGCACCCAGTGGCCAGCCATGAAGGAGCGCTTCGCTGGAATCTTTAAATCCAAGACACGTGACGAGTGGACGGCCATCTTTGAAGATGTAGATGCCTGCGTTACGCCGGTACTGTCACCAACGGAGGCGGCGGCGCATCGTCACAATGTGGCCCGAGGCACCTTCTCGACGAGTGGCACGTTGCAGCCGAACCCGGCGCCACGGTTCTCCAAGACTCCTGGAGCGATTGGCGCACCGCCCACTTCGCCTGGTGCGGGGACGACCGAAGGGCTTACCCGTTGGGGTGTTAGCAGTGAAGAGATCGACACCCTGGGTGCCGCTGGCGCCTTTGGTTAGACGTTAACGACCGGACAGGTCAACGTCCGGGTGATGCCACCGATCTTTTGGATGGCGCTAATGACGAACTGACCGAGTTCATCGAGGTTGGGGGCGGTGCACTTCACGATGACGTCGTAGGGGCCGGTGATCTCGTTGGACTCGCCGACACCGGGGATGGCACGGGTGGCGTGAACCACTTCACTGGCCTTGCCGACTTCGGTCTGAATCAAGATGTACGCGCTAACGGTCATTCGTCTGCCTTTCCTCTCCCTCTATTGTGCCGTAGATTGCGAGCGACATCGTTCAGGCCTTATTTATTCGGCGAAACGGCGACCGTTGTGCCAGGCGTGACACTCCGAGCAGCGGTAGGAGTCAAGGTCAATCCCGTGAATGGCAAAGGTGGCCGCCGCGGCCTGGCGGGCCTCGAGTTCGCTGCGGTAAGGATTCTTAGGTTTGCCCTGTTTGTCGAAGTGGGGCGAAGAGACGGCGAGCGGTCGCAAGACCTTGCGCTTCGGACCTCGACGTTTCATACCCTGAGATTACTTTCGGTCTCTAGGATTGTCGGGTGAGTACGTTCGCCGACACCGTGACCGAACTGGTCACCACGCCGCAGATTGACGATGGGAACCATGAACGCTTTACGCACATCGTGCTCGAGGGTTACACCCCCGATAAGAAAGACGCTGAATTTGTTCCGATTGGCAACTCGGTCGTCGAAGGCATCATCAACTCATCGGCCGTGAAGGCCCTCTGCGGCAAAGTCTGGGTGCCCGGTCGCGATCCTCGCAAGTATCCAATCTGTCCCACCTGCCGGGAAATCGCCGTCTCCATGGGCTGGGACGTCCCTCAGGGCTAAGCGCTGGCCGAAAGGCGAGTGGCGAAGAAGTTCAACAACTCATCCATGGCCTGCGTCGTGGGCGAGCCGGCCTTGCTGTCCTGGCCTTCGGTGAAGACCGAGTGGGCGTCGGCGGGGTAACCCCACTCGTTGCCCGGTGTCGAATCAATCTCGACGCCAATGAAGCCGTCGCCGAGGACGTTTCGAAGATTCTCAAACCTCTGACTCGGGGAGAGCTTGTCGCCGGTGAAGCGATAGGCCATGACGCAGACGCCGTTATCGGTGCGAGCCTTGACCTTGGCCATCTCTTCGGCCGAGATTCCGGGGTCGGACTTGTGGCGATCTTTGCGACCGATAGGTAGTGAGGGTTGACTGAGTACGGGGGCCACGACAACCGGGTCGACCATCATCGCCAGCGCAAAGCCGCCGGTGAGGCACATGCCAATAACGCCGACGCCCGGACCACCGTTGGTTTGGTGTTCGTGTCGCGCCAACTCGTTGAGCCACTTGGTCACGCGGCTGGACTTACCGGTGGCGAAGAGGGTGAACTCACGCGAGACGCAGACTTCTCCGAAGGTCTTAAGAAACTCGCCGTTATTGGCGACGTTGCCGTCGCGACCAAAGAGATGGGGGATGGCCACACTGAATCCCTGGGCCACCACGCGCTTGGCGAAGGTCACGAGCGAGGGGGTAATCCCGGGCATCTCACTCAGGATGAGCACGGTCGGGCCCGAACCCAGTCGGTAGACCTCGCGGGTACGGCCGAGGGCCGTGAAGGGGGTCTTGGTGAATGCTTCTAGAACGGCGGGATTGCCCTTGGTCATGACCTACTCCGATACGAAACGACGAGATTTGTTCGTAGGCTACTCCTGAGGATTTCGGCAAGGAGGCTTCTGATGGGCGTAGTGCGCGTGTGGCGCCATCACGACACCGATCACCCCGGACTCATCGGTGAGGCCTTCATGATCCGGGGCTTTGAGCTGCAAGTTGAACTCATTGACCACGAGAATGGACCGACCTCGCTCGAAGGGGTTGACATCTTGCTCGTTTTGGGCTCGTCTGCCTCGGTCTACGACCTGGCAGCCCAGGAGGCGTGGCTTGCGAACGAGATGGCCGCCTTGGGTCAAGCCATTAAGCAGAAAATTCCTGTCTTTGGTATCTGCTTTGGTTCCCAGATGCTCTGCCAGCACTTCGGTGGTCGCGTCGAGCGTGCGCCGGAAGGTGAAGTCGGGTGGTTCGAGGTGGTGCCCACCACCGATACCGAGATCAGCACCGGTCCTTGGTTCGAGTATCACTTCGATCACTGCGTGCTGCCCGATTCGGCCACGATTGTGGCCGCCAATCCCCGCGCGGTGCAGGCCTTTACTATCGGTCGAAATGTGGGCGTGCAGTTCCACCCCGAAGTCGATGCGAGTCAGCTGAGCGATTGGTTTTTAGATGACGAGGCCGCACGCAATGGCACCATTGACGCCGCTGCGCATATTGCGGACGCGGCGGCGAATCACGAACGGCTCGTCCGTGACGCCGATGCGCTGGTGGCCTGGTTCTTACAACGACTGCAGCCCTAACGGTGGCCTCCATCGTTATCTTGACCCGGGCCAAACTGGCCGGACGAACCGGACCGAGTTCGGCCCAGTACGAGATTGGGCGGAACAACGCCCTTGCCGAATCGCTGACGCTGCGCGGCCATGAGGTCGTGATGTGGTGGGATGAACCACTCGGCCCCTGCCTGCTCGAGACTCCCGACTTGGTGGTGATTCGTAGTGGCGGTGAAATCAACATTGGTCGGGCCCGCGAGTTTCAAGATCACGGTGTCCTGGTGCTGAATGACCCTGAGGCCCATTGGCTCTCGAGCGATAAATGGGCCACGGTGGATCTGCTGGCGCAAGGGGGCGTGGCCCATCCTCGTACCGTTCTCGCCACCGGGCCGATGCCGGGTGGCGAGTACGTCTTGAAAGAACGGCGTAGCAGTGGGGGGCACGGCGTCTCATTGTGCGAGGGCCGCGCCATTCCAGCTGATGAGCGGTTCGTGGTCCAAGAACGCATGCATTGGAGTGACGATCTGCGCGCCATGGTCGTCGACGGTCGGGTTGAACATTGGCTCCGTCGCCGTCCGGCCGAAGGTGAGTGGCGAACCAATATTGCCCAAGGCTCGCACTACAGCTCGGCGCTCGACGTTTCACCTGAAGCAGAGTCGCTGGCTTTGCGAGCGGCCCGTGCGTGCAATCTTCTCTGGTGTGGCGTCGATCTTCTCGAAGTCAATGGCGAGTGGATCGTCCTCGAGGTCAATCCCGGCACGACGTTTCATGGCGTCACCCGCGAAGAGGGGCAAGCAATTGTGGAATCGGTGGCTGACGCCGTCGAGCGGACTCTGCCCTGATTCCAAGCGGTACCACGACCGCCCTCTAGGCTGGTCCAATGCTCGATCGTGAAGAAGTGTTGATTGAGCGCGTGGCCAATGGCGGAACGGTGGCCCACGCGGCCGACGGGCGAGCAGTCTTTGTTCGTCACGCCATTCCGGGCGAACGCGTTCGTATTGAATTCACCGAGGAGCGAGCCAAGTTTCTTCGCGGCGACGCCTTCGATGTGGTTGCGGCCAGTGAACATCGGGTGAAGGCTCCGTGCCCCTACGCCCACGCCGACGGTTGCGGCGGCTGTGATCTCCAGCACGTGTCGGCCGAGTTCCAGCCCCAGTGGAAGGCGGCGCTCATCGCCGAGCAGCTTCGCCGGGTCGCTCACCTGGAGTTCGACGTGACTGTTCAGACGGTGGGGGACTCCCTCCTCGGAACCCGGACCCGACTCCGCTGTGCCGTCGATGACATGGGCCACCTCGCCATGCGTAAAAATCGCTCTCACGAACTGCAGTCGATTGCTGGTTGCGTGGTCGCCAACTCCGAGTTCACTGAGGGTTTTATCTCCACGTGGGATGGTGCCGAAGAGGTGGAGCTGCGAGCCATTGGTGATGGCCCCGGCTTTGCGGTCGTGACGTTTGAAGACGGTACCCAGGTGACGAGTGATTACGACGGCCTCATTGACGAAGAGCCCCGTCGCTCTTCCGTGCTGGTCGGTAAGAACCGTTTTCGCGTCAGTGCCAACTCCTTTTGGCAGTCGCACGAACTGGCTCCAGAAATTCTTACGAAGGCCGTGATGAAGTTCGCTAAGCCTCGCCCTCGCGAAACCGTGGTCGACCTCTACGCCGGCGTCGGACTCTTCACGGTGCCCCTTGCGATTGCCGTCGGCCCCGAGGGCCACGTCACCGCGATTGAGACTTCCGACGCGGCCTGTGCCGATGCCCGCCGCAACGTCGCCGACTTGCCCCAAGTCTCCGTGGTGGAGAAGACGGTCAATCGTCGCCAAATCATGGAACTCGTTCCGGCTGATTCAATTGTGGTCCTAGACCCTCCTCGTAATGGTGCCGGTATCGAAGTCATGAAGGCTCTGGCCAAGGCCCTCCCTCGCCGGATTGTGTATGTGAGTTGCGACGCCGCCACCTTCGCCCGTGACATTGCTGTGTTACGCGAGTCTGGTTACGAATTAGGAGACTTAGAGGCCTTTGACCTCTTCCCGATGACCGAACACGTGGAGCTCGTCGGAGTACTTGACAGACGCCCGTAATGGGTAGATGCTGGCAGTAAGGCCCGATATGTGGTCGGGCCCGAAAGGGGTCCACCGTGCCACTGCCCAAGCTTGATCACCACCATCGCGTCACCGCGACCAAGATTTTCGGTCACCCGCTCAGCCACAATATTCAGTGGCATGACGTCGAATCTCTGCTCGAGCGCATTGGCATGGTTTCGGTTTCCCACCGCGGCAATATGAACGTGACAATCGGTGACGTGGTTCATTCGCTCGGCCGAGTCCGCGGCCACGATCTCTCTGAAGACCAGGTCATCAAGGTTCGACACATCCTGAAGGACGTGGGGATTGACGCCACCGCGGCCTAGAAATCGGGCCTGCTCCTTACAATGTGGAAAAGACATTGAGAGGAAAACGTGTCCGTTATCGATGACTGCCTAGAGCACAACCAGGAGTTCGTCCGCACCTTCGCCGGCCCTTTGCCCCTGGTACCGGCCCGCCACCTAGCCGTGGTCGCCTGCATGGACTCCCGTATTGACGTCTTTGCCTGTCTCGGACTCGGTTTGGGCGAGGCCCACGTGATTCGTAATGCCGGCGGGGTAGTCACCGATGACGTGCTGCGATCACTCGCGATTTCTCAACGAAAGTTGAAGACGCGAGAAATCATCGTGATTCACCACACCGAGTGTGGGCTGCAGACCTTCACTGACGAAGCCTTCAAGAACGAACTCGAGCAGGAGACTGGCACGCGACCGACGTGGGAAGAGAAGTGCTTCACCGAGGTTGACGCCAGCGTGCGTGAGTCGGTGCAGATGCTCCACGACAGCCCCTTCCTGGCCGACGTCGAGCACATTCGCGGATTCGTCTTCGAAGTTGCCACGGGTGCTCTTCGCGAGGTCACGCTCTAGTCCTGTCATACGGTCCCGTCACGCTGACTGGGTGACCGGACGCTTGATGATTGTCTATACCGTGCCGCCCTGTGAGACGCCGTGGCTGCTCTATCGGGGCTACGAGGGACAAGCACTGGCTGAGATGGAACTGCTGTGGACTGATCCTGACGCGCCAATCTTTAATCCCGACGTTGCCGTTTTTCTCGAAGATTTCCTCTATCGCAATTTCCAAACGGTTTTGGATTCAGATTGGAACTACGAGATTGAAGATTGGTGGGCCTACGCCACCGAAGTCATTCCTGAGCATCCCGAGGCGCAAGTTGCTCGCCGTTACGTCTATCGAAGCGTGGCCGAGCTGCCAACTGATGTCACTACGGCATACCTCGTCGATCGCTGTATTGGCAGCAACGTGATTGCCGTTATTCGAAAGGCAACTGTCCTGCCTAACGGCCAAGATGTCGTTATCGACATGATGCTGTCGGAAGGAAATGGACATCGGGCGGGATCATGGCGACCACTGCGTTCGGAGAGGCTTGAAAAAGCCCGTATCGCTTACGGGGAACAGATGAGAGAGATGGATTCTTGATCAGAACTTCGTAGAATCAATCCATGACCCAAACCCCCGAATATGTCGACGTCCTAGTAGTTGGAGCAGGACTCTCGGGAGTCGGCGCGGCCTGTCACCTGCAAAAAGAAGCCCCGAAGCTGACGTTTGCCATCGTTGAAGCGCGGGCCGTCAGCGGTGGCACGTGGGACCTCTTTCGCTACCCGAACGTTCGAAGCGACTCGGACATGTACACCCTCGGGTACGAGTTCGAGCCCTGGCTCGACAAGAAGTCGATTGCCGATGGCGACTCTATCCTTCGCTACATTCGCGAAACGGCCACCAAGTACGGGGTCGAAGAGAAGATTCAGTACAGCACCAAAGTGACCTCGGCGAGTTGGCACTCGGGCGAAGCGAAGTGGACAGTCGGACTCGTAGATAGTGAGACGGGAGCAGAGCGCACCATCAAGTGCAACTTCCTCTGGGGTAACACGGGCTACTACCGCTACGACGAAGGGTTCCGCCCCCACTTTGAAAACGAAGAGTCCTTCGCGGGTCAAATCGTGCACCCCCAGTTCTGGCCCGAGGACCTGGCGATCGAAGGCAAGCGCGTCGTCGTTATTGGTAGTGGAGCGACCGCGATGACGCTGGTGCCGGCCTTGGCCCAGACGGCCGAGCACGTGACAATGCTGCAGCGCTCACCAACGTATGTGGCGGCACGGCCGGACGTTGACGCTCTCGCTAACTTCCTTCAGTCCAAGTTGCCGGCCAAGATGGCTTTCCGTCTCATTCGTTGGAAGAACGTGGCCCTCAGCACGCTGGCCTTCCAGCTCAGCCGACGCCGTCCCGAGGTCATCAAGAAGGCTTTACGCCAAGGGGCTATCGAGGCGTTGCCCGAAGGCTTCGATGTCGACACACACTTTTCGCCCGCGTACAACCCGTGGGACCAACGACTCTGCCTCGTGCCCAATGGAGATCTCTTCGCCGCTATCAGTGCCGGAACAGTGGATGTAGTGACCGAACACATCGAGCGCTTCACGTCCAACGGGATTGTGCTGAAGTCGGGTGTCGAGCTTCCGGCCGACATCATCGTGACGGCCACCGGCCTTTCGGTCCAGATGCTCGGCGGGATGACTCTGGATCTCGACGGCATTCCGCTCGATATTTCCTCAACCGTGGCCTACAAGGGCATCATGCTGACGGGCGTGCCCAACTTGGCTATGACCTTCGGCTACACCAACGCCTCGTGGACACTCAAGGCCGACCTCACGGCCCGCTACATCTGCCGTTTGCTCAACGAGATGAAGCGGCAAAAGAAGCAGACCTGCACGCCGGAGTTTCCAAGCAGTGGTACCTCTGACGTTCCCTACATCGAACTGGCCTCGGGCTATATCGCGCGTGCCGCCAACCAGTTGCCGAAGCAGGGCACGAAGATGCCGTGGCGTCTCTACCAGAACTACTTCTTAGATACCGCACTCTTCCGCCTGCGTCGAGTCAACGACCACATGAAGTTCTCCTAGGAGTACCGGACCTCATCCGAGGTGCTGGCCTGGTGGTTGGCGACGGCTCCGCGAATGTCGGCAATGAGCTCATCAATCAGTGGGGCGTGTACCGGCGAGAGCATCAGGTGCAGACCCTTCGGGTCGGAGTTGCGATTCACGTGCCAACCGCGCGCCTCTAAGGCGTCACCGACTCCAAAGAGATCCAGTGTTGAGCTCGACAGGGCGAGCAGCGGTCCGATTGGTTCGCCAACGACGTCAATCCCGTCGATGGCATCAAGGGCGCTACGAAGGCGGTTGGTGGCATCTACCAAGGTGGCGGTGATTTCGGTGAAGCCGTCAACACCGAGATACTTCATGATGGCCCACGAGGCCACTACCGGAGCCGCGGCGCGAGCCCCGGCGATGGCCGGGGTGGCGTAGAGGCCAGAGCCCCACTCGGAGTAGAAGTAGGTCTGGAGCCAGGCCCAGTCGTCATCGCGGTGCAAGATGACCGAGGATCCCTTCGGGGCGAATCCGTACTTGTGAATATCTACGGAGATTTCAGTGACGCCGGGAACGCGAAAGTCCCAGAGGGGAATCTCGATGCCGAGTTTCTCCATGAAGGGGAGTACGAAGCCGCCAATGCAGGCGTCGACGTGACAGGCAATGCCGTTCTCGGCCGCCAGCGCGGCCAACTCTTCAATGGGGTCCATTGCCCCGTGCGGGTAGGAGTAGGCGTTGGCCACGATGACGGCCGTATTGGTATTGACTAGTTCGCGGGCGGCGGCCACGTCGGCACGGAAGTTCTCATCCAGAGGAATCTGGACCAGCTTCATGCCGAAGTAGTGGCCGGCCTTGGCGTAGGCCGGATGCGCGGACGCGGGGGCCAAGATCTCGGGGGCCGTGATGCCGCGAGCCTGAGCTCGCGCCCGGTTAACGAGCATCGACATCAAAATCGACTCCGTGCCTCCAGAAGTCACCGAGCCGGCGTGGCGCTCGGTGGGCGTGCGGTGGAGGAGATCGGCTGTCATCTGAATGACTTCGCGCTCGATGGCGTTGAGTTCGGGAAACCGTAACGGGTTGAGAGCGTTGTGGAAGAGGAAGGACTCGTAGACCTCACGGATGAGCTCTTCGACGTCTTCACGCCCCGAGGGGTAGACCAGTCCAAAGAGGCGACCGGCGTGGATGTCGGGATCGAGGGAACGACGACGCTCGAGTTCGGAGAGGACTGCTTCGCGGCTGACGGGTGCTTGGTTCACAGTGCCACTCTACGAAACAGCCCCGGAAAATGTTTTGCAATTGATGTTGCCGTCACTTTTCCGTAACGCACTGGAAATAGTGAGGGTCTTAACTGGATGTATGAAGGTACTCGAACTAGATACGTCCCGTGCTCCTCATTACATCACCAAGGTGAAGGAGCACACCGTTGAACCCGACGCGGGCTACTGCCTCGTATGTCGTCGCGGTATTCAGCGCTCTGGCCTTATCGAGTGGTTGCACCTGGCGGGTTAGTACCCCTCTGATTCTCAACCAAGCCCAGGCGATGACCCATCGCCGCTTGGTCGTCTGTGCTCCGAAACACTTGTATTGTCACCATGTGGTCCAGTCCGAAGACAACGCAGCTCCCCAGCCATTCTCACGTGAGTTAGGCGACTGGCTTGACTCAAACGAGCCCAAGACGTTAGGCGGCCTCAGTACGGTCTTCGGTGAGCGAGCCTTCGCAGTGGCCGTGCTGTTACTTATGTTCCCTGCCGCGATTCCGCTACCGACCGGTGGTGTGACCCACGTTCTCGAAGTAATCGCCATCATCGTGGCGGCCGAAATGGTGATTGGCCTCACCACCATCTGGCTCCCAGCTCGGTGGCGCCACCTGGAACTCAGTGGATCGCTCACGGGCAAAGCCCTTCCCTTCGTGGTCCGACGAGTGGCCTGGGCCGAGCGCTACTCGAAGCCCCGGGGATTAATCCTTCTGCGTCAACGGTGGTTCAATCGAATTCTCGGTGCTGGCCTGATCGGCCTAGCCGTGGGCGCTCTGTTGGCGCCGCCATTCTCCGGTCTCGACACCCTGCCGGCACTCGGAGCGCTCGGCATCACGCTCGGCATCATCCTCGGCGACCTGCTGGTGGTGGGACTAGGCGCACTCTTTGGTGCGTCGGGAATCGTGATCACCGCGTTGCTGGGAGCAGCGGTGATCGACTTCTTCAGATCCATCTTCAACTGACCCAGGACCGCCCGTAGGTGGGCACGATCGGTGTCGATATTAAGAAGCCCCAGTAGGCGAAATCATCGCTGGTAGCGACCACGTGCCAAATGCGAATACTGCGCTTAGTCGACTCGGCTGCCCACACCTTTCAAAGTAGGGACCGTGTGATGCGCAACAAACCTTTGGTGGAGGTGGCGGGAATCGAACCCGCGTCCGTCGGCTTCTCCATGAACATTCTCCGAGCGCAGCCAACGGGAAGTTTTCGAGAATTGACCTGTCGCTGGCGCCTGATCGATTCCTTAGTTCACTGAAATTTCCCACTCACAAGGTGAACACTCATGAGTGGTAAGTCCTACTTAATGATGTTCTGGTCTAATCCGTAGGACTGGGACTAGGAGAACATCGCTGCACTAGGCAGCGAGCGCAAGCTGAGGCTTAGCGTTTATTTATGTTTCCGACTCTTTAACGTGGATTCGGAGACCACGGCTCGCTTCTTTCACTTCAACGACCAACGTCGAAACCAATCACCCCCATGTACGGTCACGATGACCGGAACATCAGCGTACCGGCATTATGCGACGGGTGGTTAGGCGGCCTAGCCGTACTTCTCGACGTTGCGCCGGACGCGAGCCATTTCCCGCTCCGCATCCTTCTTGGCCAGCTCCTGGCGACGGTCGTGAGACTTGCGACCACGAGCTAAGCCAATTTCGATCTTGGCCCGGCCGTCCTTGAAGTACATCTTGAGGGGAACGATGGTGAGGGGCTGCTGCGTGGTCTGTTCCTTGAGCTCGTCAATCTCCCAGCGGTGAACCAGGAGCTTGCGTCGGCGATCAGGGTCGTGGGAGCCAAAGCCCACCGCAAAGACCCATGGTGGGATATGGGTGCCAAAAAGCCAGAGCTCGCCGTCTTCCACGCGGGCGTAGCCGTCACCGATCTGGGCCCGACCCTCACGAAGGCTCTTTACTTCACTGCCTGACAGGACCATGCCGCACTCGAAGGTGTCGACAATTTCGTAGTCGTGCCGCGCACGGCGATTGGTGGCTACGACGCGATCGCCCTGGTTGTCGGCCTTAGCCGCAGCGCGTCGCTCCTGCATTCTTTTCGCACGGGCCACCCCAGCATGGTACAGACGAGTCGGGAAATTGGGCGAAGGCTCGGTAGGGTGGAGGCGTGCTGACCCTCACTTCCGAACAACACGACGCCATAGTGGCGCACTGCATTCGCAATCTGCCGAATGAGGGTTGCGGACTGCTGGTCGGCAGCGACGACGGCGTAATCAGCCAAGTCGTACCAAGTGCGAACGTGGCCGATTCGGCCCGCATCTACGAAATCGAACCAAAGGTACTGTTGCGAACCTTTCGGGCCGCTGACGACAGTGGGGAAGTGGTGGCCGGTTGTTTTCACTCCCACACGCACAGTGACGCCTACCCGAGCCCGACCGATATCACTCAAGCTCCTGATCCAGCGTGGCACTACGTCTTGGTTTCACTGCGCGTAACCCCACCGGTCTTGCGGAGTTATCGCATTGTGGATGGCGAAGTCACTGAAGAATCCGTAACAATCCACTGATTTCGCACGCCGCGTTCCTAAAGTCTGCGTAGACAACGTTGTCGAGAGATTGGAATCACCATGCCGTTAGAAACTGGATCAACGACTTTTAACCTCGTTCTGCTTATTGCCCGTGTCGCCCTGGGGCTCATGATTCTGGCCCACGGCTACGCCAAGGTCTTTCGCGGTGGCAAGCTCGCCGGCACGGCCGGCTGGTTTGACTCCATCGGCATGCGCCCCGGCAAGATCAACGCCTACATGGCCGCCGGCACGGAAATCGGCGTCGGCATCCTGTTAACCCTCGGACTCTTGGTGCCACTGGCGGCGGCCGGTCTCGTCGCGCTCATGACCGTGGCCATCGTCACGGTTCACCGCAAGAACGGCTTCTTCGTCTACAACGCCGGCCAGGGTATTGAGTACTGCTTGATGCTGATTGTCTCGGCGATTACGGTTGGCAGCTTTGGTGGTGGCCAGTACTCGATCGACCACGTCCACACCTTCGTTACCTGGTTTGATCTGCCCGTGCACGCCTTCCTCACCGTCACGGTCGTGGGCTTCGGCGGAGCGTTGCTCCAACTGGTCGCCGTCTACCGTCCCGGCAAGGCTCAGCAGGCATAAGTATCGACTTTCCGGAAATCCCGTAATATGTGACTAGTTCGGTCAAGAATTGACCGGAGTGACAAAACGAGG
>CALAYR010000049.1 GCA_937894805.1 uncultured Acidimicrobiaceae bacterium
CCAGTCAGTATCCCCGAGACGTCTTTTCGATTCGCAAGTACGAGTCGATGCTGAGTTCCGGTTGTTACTTTCTCGCCTACGACGACCAACAGGTGGTCGGCATGGCGTCGATGGCCCCCTTTGACTTTCGAGGGACTCGGTATGCGGGCCTCTACGGAATGTTCGTTTCGACGGCCTATCGGGGGACGGGAGTCGCCTCAGCGCTGGTCGCGGAGGTTCGTGACGTTGCTCGGGAGCACCGGTATCGCGCTCTGTATCTCAGCGTGAATGAAGCGCTGCCTCGGGCCGTCGGCTTTTACGAGAAGGAGGGCTTTGTTCTCACCGACGAGCGCTATGCAATGCCTCGTGATGAAACCATCTCTCTCGTGACGATGTGTCAACCATTAGAACTAACGCCGTGATTAACGAGAACCAGGTCCACGAAGTTGAGGCGACCTCGCTCCACGCGCTTCGTCGCAAAGTGTTGCGCAAAAACGATCCCGGTATCTCGGTGGCCGATCCGCGCGACGGCGAAGCTGAGGCACTCCATCTGGCCGTCATTGAAGCCGATGTTGTCGTCGCTTGCGGTTCGTTTTATCCGTCGACGGCGCCAATGGGGCAATCGGGTCTCACCTACCAACTCCGCTATCTCGCCACGGACTTTGATCGCCAGAGCAAGGGGCTCGGTTCAATTTTGATGCGAGCAGCCGAAGATCGACTTCGGAGTCGAGGTGTCGTTCGCATCTGGGCCAACGGCCGTGACACGGCACTGGGTTTTTATCAGCGAACCGGCTGGTCACTGCTTGCGGGCTCTGAACACTTAAGCCCCGAGACCCAACTGCCACACACGGTGATCTCCAAAGATCTCTTTGATCAGCGTCCCGTGACGTTTGGATTTGCGACGCCGGCAGATATTCCGGCGCTCGTCGAACTTCGTGCCGGCATGATGTACGCCATCGACCTCACCGACCACGGCGAGGAGTGGCAGCGCCAGTCTCGTTCCTACTTCGAGTACCACTTTGAACGAGATGCCTTGGTTGTGGTCGTTGCCCGTACTGACGGTGGCGAGGTTGTGGCATCGGCCGCCGCCGAGTTGCGTTTCTACCCACCGAGCCCCTGGAATCCCCGCGGTGCGAGTGCCTATGTCCATACGGTTTCCACGAAGCCAGCGTTTCGCCGTCGAGGAATTTCTCTGGAGATCATGAAGCGACTCATCGAAGAACTGCGAGTGCGCAACGTGGCCGTGGTTGACCTTCACGCCACCCCCCAGGGCATGCCGCTCTACACCTCGCTCGGTTTTGCCTTGCGCGAGCCAGCGAATGAAATGCGACTCCGTCTCGAGGAGCTCTAGTCCGTAGAGTTGAGTCGTGCGCAAACTCGTCGGCCTCGTCCTCTTCCTCGCCCTCGCTGCCGGAGGAGTAGTCACCTGGCAGCACCGTGAGCAGTGGGGCCTTCTGCCCGCGTCCTCCTCAACAACGTCGACTGCTCTCACATCGACGACGTCCTCGACTGTGCCGGTTATTACGCCCCTCTCTGGTGTGAACGACCCCAGTGGAACGTCGCGGACTC
>CALAYR010000050.1 GCA_937894805.1 uncultured Acidimicrobiaceae bacterium
AAAGTTGACGAATAGGAAATCACAAGTGTCTTGCCCCCTACGCTGACTCCCAGTGCGAAAAACTACAACTTATCGAATAGATGCAAAATCGCTTGCAACAACTAATTCAGTAGTTCTGAGTTGATTCCTGTCATCGTTGGCGCCAGAGTGAAATCGAAGTGCGCTTTATCTTCTCCGACAATCAACTCAATGTTGAGACTGAGAATCAGTCTTACTAGATCGTCTGACGGAAAAGTCGGTAGCAACAACACAGACTGCGCATCGATGCCGTCAAGGCTTAGAAGATTCCGGTAATCAAGTACTTGCCCTATTGACTGTCGTACAAAATCTCTGTTGGAACTTCCTTTCGCCTCAATGACGCATGCAGGATATTTGATGTAGAAATCGGGCCTCACGGATCCTGTTGCGCCAGGAACGGAAATACTTGCATTCAGAACTTCGCATCCAAGTTGAATGAGATATTCGCCAAAGGCTTTCTGAATTTGGTGTTCGCGCTGAACCACCCGTTGACTAACCGCAGACCCTGAAACCTTGGCGAGATCTTCAATCGGAGGCGCCTTCCATGTGGATGTTGAAAAGTTTACAGATACAACGGGGGCCGAATTTTCTATCCAAGTACGACCGACCGGTATTAGGTTAAAAACGAAGACTCTTCTACTGTTGCCGATTTCGTCAGGAGCGGTTTCAAGCGAAAACGCCGGTGAGCCAAGGCAGTATTCGCCAAAATAGGTGTAGGGTCGACCATCTCCAGTTGTCATGAATAGGTGCACTGGCAACCCACGCTCCTTCGTTTCAAGCAGTTTTTTATTGTTGTTAGATAGCTTTTGATCACCTACTTTTCCTTGTCCGGTGAAATGGAAATTACCTTCGACATCAAATCCTTCCCAGACGTCATATCCGTAACGCCTACCTCCATCGGGATTATGGAAAATGACAAATGCCGATTGGTCGAGGCACGACGTCATTCCGTGCCTAAAGGAGCCCCCAATGGCTTTGTGTATTTCATTTCTCATCACCAGCCGACCAGGTTCATATGGAAATTCGATAGCCATTGGAGCTCCTTGATAGATGAATAGAAAGGTTACGACTTCACTGCGACATTTCGCCTGAGGTCACGCCAAGTCCTCTGGCCCCGACGGGCGCGAAGCGCTCCGGAAGGGGCCGCGTGTGGTGATCGAAAACTCCTACGAAATCAAGTCTCCAGAAATTTCTCAGGGAAATTTGTGCGATTTGGACCAAAAACGATGGCTTAGTTAATAGAGAGCGACCCTCGCTCTCTATTAAGGAGCCAATATGCGCTTGCCCATTGACACCACGACGGTGAAGTTTGCCGCCGCTGGTCCGGCCGAACCCGTTCTCGACTTCGAGACTCGTCAGCCCAAGACCGACGAAAACGGTGTCCCGCTGTTCAATGTCCCCGTCTTTGCTGCCGGATCTGGCGTCAAGGACTCCATCTCCATCAAAGTGGCAGGAGAGGTCAAAGGCCTCAGCGAGTTCACGATTGTCAAGATCACGAACCTGATTGCTTCCACCTGGGAAGTTGGAAACAACCACGGTGTGAGCTTCCGAGCTGATCGCATCGAAATCATGAAGGCCCAGGCCTAATGAAGAAGCTCCTGATCCTCGGCATTGCGGCAACAGTTCTCAACGTCCTTGTTGTCTGGGTCTTAACCCACTTCCTCATCGTCGTGCTTGGCGCCGCGAGCTGGGGCATCTGGAGCTTCATCAAGGAGCGTCGCAATGATTAAGTCAGCCTCGCTGAGCCGTCGCCCCTGGACCACTTCGGTGGTCTGGGGGTGGCGCCTCGAACTTCAGCTCGGCGCAGCCACCGCAGCATTGCAAATTCTCTCGCTTGACCTAACGCCGATTGGACCCGTCCTCGTTCTGGCGATGCAAGTAGCGCTTCTCTTAAAGCGGCCCGATCTGCGCTCGCGCTTTGAAACAACCGCTTCACGTCATCACGAAGTCGCCAAACTGCATCACGCCTGCCTTCTCTCCGGACTGGTCAATTCGAGGGGCGAGATTCCCCAAGTCATCAAGCACGCTTCCCTGAGCGTTGGCCGTCGCTATTTGATGCGCCTTCCAATGGGTATTCCCTTTGATGCCGTCGAGCAACGAACTCAAACCCTGGCTTCGAGCCTCGGCGCCAAGTCGGTTCGAGCCACTGCGGTTCGAGAGAACGCACAACTCTTTGAACTCGCCGTTATCCGCCAGGACGCTTTCCCGAGCGTCATTGCACCAACAACGGATCTCAGCAAAGAAGTGAATCTCTGGTCTCCCACCGAGTTCGGGATTGGAGAAGATGGAAGGTCCGTTGCCATTCAACTCCCCGAACACAATCTCCTCATTGGTGGTGAACCTGGTTCGGGAAAATCAGTTGCCCTCGCCCACCTTCTTTCCCTGGCTGCCTGTGACCCCCACGTCACCATCACCCTGCTCGACGGCAAACAAGTCGAACTCGCCGAGTGGGCACCAGTCGCCGATCTGTTCGTTGGACCAGACCAATCACAAGCTCTCGATGCTCTGACCTATCTGCAAGGCCTCATGGACACCCGCTACGACCTCCTCATGACCGAGCGCCGTCGCAAGATCACCCCTAGTTCGGGTTTCGGACTGCACCTCGTGGTGATTGACGAGTTGGCCTTTTATCTACGCGGAGGAAAGAAGGACGTTCGCGACGCCTTCGCTGAAAGCCTGCGCGATCTTGTTTCCCGTGGTCGTGCTGCGGGCATCATCGTGATTGCGGCCACTCAAAAGCCCAGTCACGACGTGGTCCCAACCTGGATTCGAGACCTCTTCGCCTATCGCCTAGCCATGCGTTGCACCTCGAACGACGCCTCCGACACCATTCTCGGCAGCGGGTGGGCCCAACGGGGCTTTTCCGCCACCGCAATAGATCCCACCAATCGAGGAGTTGGCTATCTCCTCGCCGAAGGCACGACTCCGCTGCTACTCAAACTCCCCTACCTCGATGACGACCAGATTCGCCTCATCGTTCAGCACGCAATAGAGCTTCGAGGAATACGTGGACGCTGAACATCGTCGCGAGCTACTCGCCGAAGTGCGCCAAGCCAACAACTGTTCACACCCAATCCGAATCTCCGGCGAGATGGTGAATCGAGTAACGGGTGAAGTTGCTCGACGCGGACTGACCGTGGCCTGCAAAGACCGTCGTCGAGCGGTCTGTCCCACGTGCTCCTATCTCTATAAAGCCGACGCCTTCATCCTGGCTTCGGCCGGACTCATCGGCGGAAAGGGAGTTGATGAGTCCGTGGTTGGTCATCCCCGCCTCTTCGTCACTCTGACCGCGCCATCGTTTGGTCCCGTCCACCGCATCACTCAGAGCGGCCAGTGTCATCGACGCAAGACGTCGTGCCCTCACGGAATAGGACTCAATTGTTCGTCGCACCACGCCCCAGATGATTCACAACTGGGATCCCCACTCTGTTTCGCCTGCTTTGACTACGAAGCAGCCGTCGAGTGGAACGCCCAAGCAAACCGTCTTTGGAATCACCTCATCACTCGAATTCGCCGCGAAGTCGCCACCCTCTGTGGCCTCTCTCGTGTCGGCCATGAACGGCACTTCATGGTGAGCTACTTCAAAGTCGCCGAGTTTCAACGGCGTGGACTCGTGCACTTTCACATCGTCCTTCGAGTTGACGGACCAAATGGACCGAATGAACCCGCGCCTACTCGGTTGACCCCTTCGGAACTCGCTGCCGTGATTCGCAACTCAGTCGCCCACGAACAGATGGTTTCGTCGCGCGGGGAACATCTCAAATGGGGCCAGCAGCTTCACATTGGCGGTGACGTCGGCGAAGTGGAGTCGGCTCGAGTGGCGAGCTACCTCGCGAAGTACGCGGTTAAGACAACCGACGGATCAATCGAACTTGCTCGTAGGTTTCGCCGTCGAGACCAGATTGAACAGCTCGACGATCGACACCAGCGAACCCTCGCCCTCACGGCCTGGGACTTGGGCTACCAACGTCACGCCCACTCCTACGGCTACGCCGGGAATCTCATCACCAAGTCCCGCCACTACTCCACGACTTTCTCCAAAATCCGCGGTGAACGGGCGGCCTATATGCGTCCCCAGAACACCCTCGAAACCATCCCCGGCACCTTCTTCTACGACGGCCGGGGATACCTCCACCCGAGAGCCAAGGAGCTGGCCGAACTGTTCTTTTCCATGGATGTGGAACTGCGACGAGAGGCCGCTGAACGGAAACGAACCTCATATATGAGGTCAGCTGAACCCACCGACTCAAGCCCAGCCGCCACCCCCGACCCCGAGAATCCCCAACAAACAAAGGGGCTATGAGCCGCTATGAGAACCCCGCCGAGGATTTCTGTGACCTCATACTGGCTTGATGGGTCCATGAAACCCATTCATGCATCCATAGTCCCATTCATCCGCGATCTCGAGGTGAACCAGTCCGGCGCAGCCGGCGGCCCCCTCCTCGAGTTGCTCAATCAGAACGGAGTCAACACCCTCCACGCACCGACCCTCACCGAACTGGCCCAGCGGCTGCGCCACCCGGCCTCGACCTCCCTCGAGGACCTCATCGAACTAGCTCGGACCCAGCCCCGTTGGACCTCCCTCGTGATTGTGGCCCTGGCCCCGGAGATCACTGAGGCCATTGCTCGCAGCGGTGGCCGCTGGCTCACCCAAGCGCGCTACGGCGACCTCTACCTCGGGGCCCGCACGGCCCTCGAAGACGAGAACACCGACCGGTTCAACCTCGCCGCACGAATGGTGAATGAGGCCCGCAAACTCTCTCGGGCCGAAACGGCCCGGGGGCGGCTCACGGTTCCCTGGACCCCCGACATGGACGTCGAAGCACCGACGCAGGAGCAAGACCCTCGGATTGAAGCTCTCCACCAGGCCGTGGTGAACAAAGTGGTCACCGGCGAGGAACTCCAACTGTTGATCGACACCCGAGTTCGGGGAGTCCCTCTCTACGAGCTTGCCGAGCGCGAAGGATTCTCCTACTCGGCCATTCGAATGCGTCGCCTTCGCATTGAAGAACGACTTCGCGTCTTTATCACCAACGAGGTGAACTCATGACGCTAGAGACCCGTCTCTCGACGACGCAGGGCTGTGACCACTGGTGCGGGCAACTCCGTTTCGGCGTGACGCCAATGTGTTGCCATCACCGACTGATCGGCGTGCTCAAGCATCACGTCGGTCAACTGCTCCCACAAGGGCGTCGAAGCGGGAGCGACCAGCAGTCCCTTGCGCAGCGACTGTTCGGCCCCGGCCAGGTCACCGGCACGAATCTGCAGCGTCGAAACGCTGTGGGCGAAGTCCGCAATGGCTCGTTCCATCGCACTGACGATGCGTTCGTTATGGGTCCACTCGAAGTAGCGGGAGAGTTCACTCACGAAGGGTCGGTCGCGCACCAGCTCGAGGGCGCTCACGCCGAGAGCCAACTGCTCTTCACGGGGCCCAGTGGCGAATCGCTTCACCAACGAGGTGAACTCTTCCCAGTCGGTTCGGACATCGACCAATCGATACCCACCGGCGTCCCCAGCTTCGGGCAGATGATGGGCGCCAATAGCCCGGCGAGCTTCGCTCACGTAGTTGATGAACGTAGCCCTCGTGACGTCCTTGCCCGAACCGGTAAGGGGATAGAGCGCCGTTTGCGCGTCGTCCACCGATCGGGGCCGTCCCGGGTGCATGGCGAGGTAGGTCAGGAATGCTCGGGCCGGATCGCTGCACTTGCCGAGCGGGGGATCAAATACCAGACCACCGAGCACGTTGATGCGCACCACAGCTCGCTCGGCAACTGGTGTTGCTTTCTTCGCCGGCTCTTCCCCGACGACTTCACCCAGTTCGGGAGCCGTGAAGCTATAGGAGGCCGCGGTAGGTACTTCGCTCACCACTGGCACCGGGGTTTCCGCCACCACGGCACTCGTCCGACGACGCCACATGAAGACCAGCCCCAGCAACACCACGACGACCGCACCCCAGGGCCAACTCGACAAGGCATCGGCGGTGGGACTCGACGGGGCAGCACTCACGGTCAGTTCCTTCGGGAAGGTGACTGCGAGACGAGTCGGGCCACCGATACGCAGCGTCACCGGACTGCCACCCACGAATCCAACGTAGGCAGTGCCCAGAGTCGTGGTCGGGCCCACCACCAAGGTTCCCGCCCGATTGGAGGCGGGAACCAAGAAGTAATACGTGGCGTCGACCAAACCATCGTCACTGGCAGCGTTCGGGTTGTTCAATTGATCAACCGGGTTCGTGCGCACCGACGAATACCTCTCACCACCGGCGACGTAGCTCAGGGCGTCAGCGGCAATCGGCGTCAGACCGGAATAGAAGGAGCCCCACAGGGGATCACCGGTCGTTCGTTGCACCGGACCGCTACTCCACGTGATCGAAAGAAAGAGCTGCCCGGTGGGGGCCTCCACGCCGCTTCCGTCAGGCGATTTCGAATCGAGCCTGACGGAACGAACCACCAGGACGCTCGGAATCGTGGTGCCCGTCGCGGGATTGGTGATGGGAATCTCAAAGCTGCGCGCGACCTGGACTTCCGCAAAGCGATGACTCGTGGCCGCCCAAGCCGGGCCGGCCCAACAGCCCAGGGCGAGGACTCCGACCAGCATCGCGCTCATCCGTCTCATAACCCTCAGAAAATACCGCCCCTCGCCACACCGCGCCCGATTCTTTTTCGAACCACCGAAATCGCCGTAACGAAAACCAAACCAGCACCCAAGGAGAAACAATGACCAATCCGAAATTTCCAATCTCAGAGACCACGACCCCGCGACCGTTACGCAACATGTCGTTAGATGTCGCTAATTCCAAACATCCGAGCGCCCTGCTGCTCGACGTCGTCCAGACCGCCACCTACCTGGGATGCTCCGAACGTTACGTCCGGCGCCTCATTCACGAACGCCGGATTCCCTTCGTTC
>CALAYR010000051.1 GCA_937894805.1 uncultured Acidimicrobiaceae bacterium
GTACCGACTTCATGACCGAAACCCGCGGCGCCGGCATGATGCACCACATCTTCGATGGCTACGCCCCCTGGTTCGGAGAAATCCGTCACCGCACCCGTGGTGTCCTGGTCGCCGACCGACGTGGTGTCACCACCATGCACTCCCTGATCGACCTCGAGCCTCGCGGCACCCTGTTCGTCGACACCGCCGTAGATGTCTACGAGGGCATGATTATCGGTGAGAACACGCGCTCGGATGAAATGAACGTGAACCCCACCAAGGAAAAGAAGCTCACGAACATGCGGGCATCTGGTTCCGACAACACCGAGCGAATGACACCGCCAACGATTATGAGCCTCGAGCAGGCCTTGGAGTTCATTGCCGACGACGAAGCCGTTGAGGTCACCCCGAAGTCGATCCGACTGCGCAAGGTGGTTTTGGACCAGGCCAGTCGCCATCGCAAGACTAAGCAGGGAAAGACGAATTAGTCTGCCTCCTCTCCGCACTAGAATTAGTGGCGGAGGGATGGCAGAGCGGACGAATGCACCGGTCTTGAAAACCGACGTGGGGCAACTCACCGTGGGTTCAAATCCCACTCCCTCCGCGCTGAAAAATCCCGAGTCTCGCAAGAGGCTCGGGATTTTCTCTTGTACCTCCTAGCATTCACCGATGCGCAATGTTCTCCTACATCATCAGCTCTGGTGGCTGCTGGTACTCATGCTGATCATTTTTGTCGCAGGTTTTTTTCAATCCGCAGCCGGTTTTGGATTCGCCCTCTTCGCCGTCCCAATCGGCGCAATGATTGTCACGCCCCGTGACGTAGTCGTATCCGTCTTCCTCACGGCGTGTGTTATTTCGCTAATTCTGACGCAAACGCAACGGGAGCACATTGTCTGGGTCGAAGCCAAGCGTCTCAGTATCGGTGCCGTACTCGCTATGCCCTTTGGCGTCTGGCTACTGCAATCCGGCAGTGCCTCTGTGCTGCGGCTCGTGCTCGGCGTCAGCACCACCGCAGCGGCCCTGTGGTCTCTCGTCATGGCCGGTCGGCTCCGTCGCCCCTGGGTCGACTCGAACTTCCTCGGGGGCCTGGTCGGCGCTGTGAGCGGCGTCCTCAATACTTCACTCGCCACCAACGGCCCACCACTCGTGATCTACCTCCAAGGTCGGCAACTCACACCCGAACAGTTCCGCGCCACAATCTCAATGGTCTTCTCGGTCTCAAACGCAGTGGGTCTGGTCATGCTGCTAGGTGGCAATGCCATTCGCGTCGTGGACGTCGAACTCTTCGCTTCGACTTTGCTAGCCGCTGCCGCCGGCACGGCACTGGGCTTTCGCCTCAGCGCCAAGATAAATCAGCAACATTTCAGGTTGATGGTCAATATCTTGCTACTCCTAGGCGGCCTCACCTCACTCGCGAGGGCCTGCTTTGGCTAGTTAGCGGATATTGCGACGAAGTTCCGTCATCCACTCGTCCGATGCGGCGCGAGCTACCGAGACGTCTTCGCGACGGCTGGCCGCTTCTTCACCGGTGACGGGATAGGAACCCAGAAATTTCACTCGGGTGAGATGCGTCTGGAGGTCGGTCAGGCAGTCGGCGATGACGTCTTCGGCGATATGACCCTCAAACTCAACCACGAAGCAGTAGTCGCCGAGGCCCCGCTTCGTCGGACGACTCTCTAGTTTGGTCAAGTTGATGTCCCGTGCCGCGAACCGTCCCAGGATGCCGTAGAGGGAGCCGGGACGGTCGGCATCTTGGAAGCAGACAATGGTGGTGCGGTCGTGTCCGGTGGGGGCGGGAATGGTGTCGCGACCCACTACGACAAATCGGGTGGCATTACCTTCGTGATCTTCAATATCGGTCGCCACAATTTCTAGACCGTAAATCTCCGCGGCGATTGCTGGAGCCACGGCCGCCATCGAACCACCGGCGTCCGCCACAATTCGGGCGGCGTCGGCAGTTGATGCACTGATCTTGGTGGGAACACCGGGGAGTGACTGCTGCAGGAATGACCGGCACTGAGCCAAGGCGTGGGAGTAACTCCACACCTCAGTAATGCCGTCCAACGCCACGCCGGGTGTGGTCATGAGGTGAAGCTGAATGGGCAGAACTATTTCGCGCTCAATCAGGAGAGTGTTTTCGAAAATGAGTCCGTCGACCGTGGCCGAAACGGTTCCCTCGATTGCATTTTCGAGGGGCACGACGGCGAGGTCAACTTCACCAGCGGTCACGGCCGCCAAGGCATCCCCAATGGTTGGATACTCAACGATGTTGCCAGCGACGAGATCGGCCTGGGTTCGCAGCGCTTCATGCGTAAACGTACCCACGGGGCCGAGGAATCCAACGCGGGGCGTACTCATTGTCAAATTCTACTTACTCTTTGCCAATCGATTCATAAGGAACTCGGCGGAACGACGGAAGGTTTCGGGGGTGACGTCGCCATGGTTACCCGGCGTGGCGATAAGGGTCTTGTCCGAAGAGCCAATGAGATCGAATAGTTCAAAAACGTCGCGCCGATGGAACAGTTGGTCATTCCACTGAACGAGGAACATTGTCGGGATTTGTATTGTTCGAGCATCGGTGGCGATGCGGTCCTTGGTGGGGCCAGTGCTACCCATGAGTCCGAGCACACAAGCGGAGATTCTCGGCTCCGCCGCCACCAGTGGCAGGCCCAAAATGGTTCCCATAGACAGCCCCCAATAGCCGACCTGAGCTTGCGGCTCAACCGAACCATCGCTCAGGAAGTGGTCGAGCACCGCACGCCAATCTTCAATCATGCTGTCAGTCAGCTCGGAATCACTGGACCACCGAGCGGCAAAATCGAAGAACGGCATTGTCGTGGCGTCTCGATCTCGACGTTCACCGTGTATCGGACCGTCAATGGCCACACAGGCCGTCCCGCGCGCAGCGAGTGACCGTCCGAGGGCCACGACGTAGCCCTCGTGCTTATCGCCGCTGGCTCCGTGGCCAATCAAAACCAGGGTGCTCGGTGGTGGACCGGCTGGCATCCATGCGGCCCACGGGACGTTGCGGCCGGCCACCGAGAGTGCGCCGGTGCGCTCAACAATGCTCTGCTCCATGGGTTGAGCGTAGTCACCGGACGTTCGTCACGTAGGGTGGGCTCGTGAGCAACTCTCGCATCGTGTCAGTCGAGCGTGTCATCCACGCACCGGCGTCGAAGATTTTTGACATCATCGCCAACCCCTACCGCCACCATGAAATCGATGGATCCGGGACGGTCGTGCAGCCCAAGGCCGGAACGCCGGAACGACTCTTCCTCGGAGCGACATTCGCAATGGACATGAAGATGAAGGCCTCGTACCTCACGAATAACCACGTTGTGGAGTTCGAGGAGAATCATGTGATTGCGTGGCACCACATCGCCAAGTTCGTCTGGCGCTACCAACTCGATGAAGTGGCCGACGGCACCCTGGTCCGTGAGTCGTTTGATTACCGCAAGCCCTGGGGCCTACTCATTGCTCCCTTGGGCTGGCCCGCCAAGAACAAGGTGTCCATGGAACAAACGTTGAGTCGTCTCGCCGCCGTTGTAGAAACGGCTTAGTTCGCTGGGAAGAGCGTCACCGGATCACTCGTGGCCGCTAACTCCACCCACGTCTGTCCCGGTGTCATTTTGATCTCTTCGCCCTGACTGTTGCGATAGACCACTCTGGACTTTTTGGAGGCACGAGTCCACGTTCCCGAAATGGTGCGACCATTAGTCATCACCATCGATCGACCATGGCCCACCATGATTCCTTCGGCACCCATAACGCCGACGCCGCCCTTATAGGTAATCCACATCACGACAACATTCTTTGGGGACACACGAGTCTTCGTAGCCGTGATATCGGGTGCCGCGAAAATAGTGCGATCCCATGACTTGGTGATGGCGTTCCAACGAAACGAAGTGGCGTATCCCGATCGAAAGCCCATTAGGAATCCGCCCGACTTCTTTCCACCCGTCTTGTCGCCGGGAGAGCGATAGTGAAAGAGAGCCGGCGGTGGCGTTGGTGTGGCCTGATGAATCCAAAGCTTCGCCGGTACGGCGTAGAGGTTGTGTGGTGCGTAGCGAGAGTGGTCTCGGAACATCCCCTCACGAGCCCCTGTCTCGCTGTAAATCTGCACGGGAGCCGTCTGAATGCTCTGCACCGCGTACGGTGCTCCTCCGGAGTAGGCGAAGAGCCCACCGATAGGCCAGACAATCGCTTGGTCGGTGCGCCGAACGGACCGAACGGGACCAACCCGAGCCGGCACATTGGACTGAAACACGGCCGCCAACCGGGTGATTCCGCCTTCAACAATCTCTTCGTAGACCACATCGGCCTTGTCTATGCCCCATTGGGGGCGGGCATCAGGCGTGTTCTCCACCTTGATTGTGAGCGCGGGACGAGTGGCCGATAACCCGGTCGGGTCTACCACTCCACTGAGAGGGGCAATCACTGGCGTCGTGGTGGTGGTTATCTCAGACGAGGTCGTACTCGAAACCCCCGGCCACCAACTGGCGTGCCGCTGCGTAACGAATACCCCAAAACCAACCAAAGCCAGGACAGCAAGTACTCGGATCTTCTTCATGCGCCCACTCTAGAGAGACTCATCCCTCATGAGGGTGTAACGCCTTGACTATTACCGTGTGGGGCAATTGAGTCTCAGGGCTGAGGTGCTGCGAACCGGGCAGCGCCTCCCACCCTTCGTGGAGGTAGAAACCAAGCGCTGTGTCACGAGCGTTGGCCCAGAGTGAGTCGACGCCCCGACGGATGAGACGGGCCTCGGCTTCACGAAGGAGCTCCGCCCCTAAACCTTGACGCTGAAAGACCGGATTGGTGGCGAGGTACCGCAACTGCACAGCGAGTTGCTCGGGATTCACTGGAGACGTAGAGGTATAGAAGGAGCCGGCCACCACCACGGCGCCATCTATGCGCACTGCCAGATGCATCGAATCAGCCTGACCGTCTCGGGGGTCCTCCACGGCGACGCTCGGATCTCCCCCACGCAAGACAGTGCGTCGCAACTCGTGCAGTTCACTACTTTCAACTTCTTCTACGCCTGCCACTGACTGCACCTCAATGCTCGACGGGAGCCTTCATGGTCATCAGCAACACGGAAGGATCACGTCGCATGGGCTCACGTTCACCCGTATCACGAAATCCCTCACGCTCGTAAAACGCGACCGCTCGCGCCATGGCGGGATTTACTGAAAGATAGAGCTCTCGATAGCCGGCGAGATGAGCTTGATGGCGCACGGCGTTAACAAGTTCAGTGGCGACACCTTGGCCCTGCCATTGAGACGTCACGAACATTCCGTAGAGTCCGGCGTGGCGTCTCCGGTTCAAGCTGTAGTGAGCGTAGGAACTTGTCCCGATCACCTCGTCGCCGTCGTAGGCCAGGAAGTAGCAACCGTTTCGCAACTGCTCCTCAAAGCGCCTCATAGGAAACGTTGCGACTTCTTCGTGCACACTACCGAACGCATCTGGGGCTTTCAAAAGAGCTTCGAGCCGAATCTTCGCGTAGTCCTCAGCATCAGCAACACGTGCCCGACG
>CALAYR010000052.1 GCA_937894805.1 uncultured Acidimicrobiaceae bacterium
CGGTCGGCCACGGCGCCGGCCACGCCGAGACCGCGTACGTCCTTGGCTACCAGACGCCGAGGGAAGTGTGTTCGATTGAACTGATCGGTCCACCAGTGGTGAGCGTGTCCGGCGAGGCCACGCACGACCGCTTCGATGTGGTCCATCGACTCGATTGGTAGCGGGGTCAGCGAGGCTTCGACACCCTCAAAGCAGTGGTCGGGGAGATTGGCCGGTTCATAGACCAACCGCGTTCTTGGGGGACTGGCCAAGAGCTCGGCTAACCACGTCGAACCACTCCGCTGCCAGGAACAGATCCAAACGGCCCGACTCAGGTCGTGACCGCCGAGAACCCACGAGCGACTCCGAAGGGTCAGCCGACGGCGTCGATAGGCCGCGTGTTGGGCCAGGCGACGTCCGACGGAACTCATCTGGTAATTCTGGCAGGTCAACGACCCACGGTCTGAGGCTTACTGGCGACCCATGATGGAGCGGGCTTCAGACTCAGCGATGTCTGACTCTTGGTCACGGCGAGGGCGCGCAAGCTGGATTTCCACCTTGTTCAACTTTCCGGTGAACGTAAAGGGCGATTCGTAGAGATCGCAGATTGGCGAGCCTTGGTTGTAGCCAACCGAGGAGCCAACACTGGAGATCACACGCATCACAAAGGGAATCTCCGCACTGCCACACTCGTCGCCGTCAATGAGCAGCGTCGCTGTTCCGCCACGACCAGTGCGCTCAAAACGCAGAGCCACGTGGGATGCGCCGAGTGGCACTGGCTTCGTGCTGGTGACCAGGGTGTGGTCGTTGAAGCAGTTGTAGTCAAAGTGCAAAATGCCATCCTTGATAAACAGCGACAGACCCGAGTTCTCGGTACCGGTTGCGAAAATGACACCGCCCTGACCAGCCTGCAGCTCAACGTCGGCACCGAGGTCCCAACTACGACCACCAATGGCCGCGCCGGCCTGTGGGGGAATCGCTGACATCGGTGGGTAGTAGACGTACTTACGGCTCGGGTGGTGTGGTCCACGTTCCGCGAACCGCGCACCAAACAGTTCGATACCACGGTCATCAAGCGGCAGCACGTTGTGCTCTTCGGCCTCAGCCCACCACAGGTCAATCAGTGCCTGGAGTCGCTCCGGCTCGGCTTCGGCCAGGTTGTTGCACTCGGAGCGGTCAACGTCGTAGTGATAGAGCTCCCACTTGTCGTCGTCAAATGAGGTGCCGGGGTCGTGACGCGTTACGGCCTTCCAGCCGTCGGCGTAGATCGCCCGGTGGCCGACCATTTCGAAGTACTGCACCTTCTTATGCGTCGGTGCCTCGGGATCAGTGAAGGTGTACTTCATCGACGTTCCCGAGACCGGCATCTGCTCCAGTCCGCGGTAGGTGTCGGGTGGGGTGATGCCGAGCACGTCGTAAACCGTGGGCACGATGTCGATGACGTGGTGGAACTGATGACGCAGTTCGCCACGGTGCTCGTCATTAATTCCCTTGGGATAACGGACGATGAGGGGGACGTGCACGCCACCTTCGTGGGTGTTCTGCTTGTACCAACGGAACGGCGTATTACCGCACTGCGCCCAACCCCATGGGTAGTTGCAGTGACTGTTTGGCCCACCAATGTCATCAATGTTCTTGATGGCCTCGTCTGGCATTTCGATGATGCCATTGAAGAACTTCATTTCATGCATCACACCAAATGGGCCGCCCTCTTGCGATGCGCCATTGTCTGCATGGAGTACAAGAATGGTGTTGTCGAGTTGGCCAATCTTGCGAAGTCCATCTACTAAACGACCAATTTGCTTGTCAGTGTGATCAAGGAATGCAGCGAATGCTTCCTGCATACGACAGGCAAGACGCTTCTCGTTTTCTGA
>CALAYR010000053.1 GCA_937894805.1 uncultured Acidimicrobiaceae bacterium
GGGCGCGGGGCTTTTTAGGGCCGGGTGAGATAGCCCCCCATATAGAACACAGTCGGGGCTTCCAAGCAGCCTGGAGCGAATACCGCTCTGCTCCCCCGACATCCCTCCTTGACCTCGGATCGGGTGGAGGCATTCCCGGCGTGGTCCTCGCTGAAGAGTGGGGATGCCCCACAGTCCTTCTTGACTCCATGGCAAAGCGGTGTCGCTCCCTGGAGGAGTATCTCGAATACCCAGGTGCGCCGACGAACATCTCCGTCCGCTGTGGTCGCGCCGAGGAGCTGGCCAGAGAAGCTGCTATGGATGCCAGTTTTGAACTCCTGGTAATGCGGTCCTTTGGTCCCCCCTCAGCGGCGGCCGAGTGCGCAGTCCGGTACGTTGCCGTTGGCGGCCTGATCATTGTGTCCGAGCCTCCCAACCCAGATACCAAATCTCGGTGGAATGAGGCCGGGCTCGCGAAGCTCGGTCTCCGGCTCGCAGGTTTCGTAGCCACCACCCATCACTTCGTAGCCATAGAGAAAATCTCCCCTACTCCCCCGCTCTATCCTCGGGAGAACGGAATCCCGGGAAAACGACCCATCTGGTCGTAACTGTTTCACGTGAAACAAACGCCCCCAGGGTGGGGCATCCGGCTACGCGACAGCAGATGTGCCCGCCCAACAATCCCTCGTTTGCATGGCGGGAAGGGTTTCAGAATCCCACCCCAAATACCGGCACACTGTTCCACGTGGAACGTCGCCCGACGGCACCCGAATCGGGCGCAGCCCTTGAGTGGGCTACCCCAGGGTTGATCAACCGACCCAGCGGTGTTCCACGTGAAACATCCAGCCGACGGAGTCCAGCGCCTCGTCGAGTTCACGGGGAGGCAATCCAGCAGTCACTCGGCTGGCCCTCGGTGTTCCACGTGAAACATTCAGCCGATTCCATTGGGTGGGCTATTTGGCCTTGGGATGCCCCAGCCACAACCAAGGCGGCTTCCTGGTGCATTCGCGGCCGACGTACTCGCCGTGTTTCACGTGAAACATCGTCGGCAGGGGGGAATGTTGGGAAAGACTTGACGCAAGTGCTTTTCGCGGGCAGAATGGGTACCGCGAAGTGTCGGCTCGGGTTGCGTAGGCAACGAGGAATGAGGATCATGTCAGAGGTTTCGACCACGAAGGTCTTTGCCGTAGCGAATCAAAAGGGTGGAGTGGGTAAGACCACCACCACTATTTCTCTCGGTGCAGCCCTTGCGGCAATGGGTCAGCGAGTCTTGCTGATTGACCTCGACCCCCAGGGAAATGCAACAACTGGCGTGGGCGTGGACCCTCACCGCTTCGAACACTCGATGTACGACGTTCTCCTTAATGACGACGTTTCTCTGATGGACGTGGTTGAGCCAACGGGCTACCCAAATCTCTTCGTGGCTCCGGCGGACTTGAACTTGGCTGCCGTAGAGCAGGAGCTCACCGCCGTGATATCCCGCGAGCTTCGCCTCAAGAGGGCCATTGGATCCCTGGGTGGGGACTTCGACTACGTATTCATTGACTGCCCCCCATCCCTGGGTCTAATCACGATCAATGCCTTCGCCGCGGCTACTGACATTCTCGTGCCGATGCAGTGCGAGTTCTACGCCCTGGAAGGTTTGACCCAGCTCCAGAAGATTGTGACCCTGGTGCAAAAGAACTTGAATCCCAGTCTCAAGATTTCCAAGGTCGTGCTGACGATGTACGACCCCCGCACCACCTTGACCGTTGAGGTGGCCAAAGAAGTTGAGCGCGTGTTTCCAAATGAGATTTGCAAGACCCGTATCCCCCGCACCGTTCGGTTGGCTGAAGCGCCATCGTTCGGTCAGCCCATTACCGTTTTTGACCCATCCTCCAAGGGCGCTACTGCCTACGTGGAGCTAGCAAAGGAGATCCTCAATGGCTAGAAAGACAGGACTCGGTCGGGGCCTAGGCGCCCTTATTCCCGAAGGTGAACCCACAGAGGCCACCGAATCACCATCGACCGTCGTTGGCCCCTTACAGGAAATCGCTTTAGCCTCGATCCGCCCCAATCAGTTTCAGCCTCGCCAGAGTTTCGAAGATGAGCCCCTTAAGGCATTGGCTGAATCGATCAAGGGTGTTGGAGTTATTCAGCCCATTTTGGTTCGCCCCGTAGAGGGGGAGTCTGAGGCCTTTGAAATCGTGGCTGGTGAGCGCCGCTGGCGCGCCTCGCGCCTCGCCGGCCTTGCTACGATTCCCGCATTCGTTCAGACGGACGTTAACGACACCCTGAGCCTCGAGCGGGCCATTGTCGAGAACCTGCACCGAGTCGACCTCAATGCCCTAGAAGAAGCGGCTGCCTACCAGCAGTTGATCGATGACTTCAGCTTCACCCACGAGCAGATTGCAACCCGCGTCGGCAAGAACCGGGCCACAATCTCTAACACGCTCCGTCTCTTGAATCTCGGTAGTGCTGCCCAGAAAGCCGTCATGACCGGCGCCATCTCGGCCGGTCACGCCAGGGCCCTCCTGGGTATCGCGGACATCCAAAAGCAGGATGACCTGGTTAAGGCCATCACGGCCGGTGAACTCTCGGTTCGTGCAACGGAGGAGCTGGTCAAGGAGACCCTGGTGGTCAAGCCAGCCGCCACGGCGCCTGCAGCCGGCGCCAACACCGGGGGAGCGACCGGCACCAAGCCGATTCTTCGTCCCGTGCCAGATGCCGCTATCGTCGAGCTCGAACACCTTCTCGAAGAACTCCTTGAGACCCGCGTGCACATTGACCTCAAGGGTAAGACGGGCCGGATGGTCATTGATTTCGCCGACCTAGGTGATCTTGAGCGCATTTACCTCGCAATGGTGAAAAGTAAGTAGTCTCAACTCTAAACCTCACCATAAACCTAAAGTTTCACACAGGTTGTGGATGAAGTTGTGGGTTAAGGTTACTTGAAGGCCGGAAAGCCTTAATTTACAGCAGATTCCTCGTTGAGGGTTTGCTGATAAATATTAATTACTTGTTGAAAAGTACGGCTAGAGAGGCCGCAATGCCTCTAATTGCCCTAGTTTGCTGCAATTCAGTGAGTTGCGGGTGCGTAATAGCCAATGCCGTCATTGTCGTTTGTCGCAAAACTGGCAGCCCCATCCCGGAAGCCTCTACGCCGAGCGCTTGAGCAATGATTTCGCCCATCGCCGATCCGTGGAGTGACCGAAATCGGTAGGACTCGTAGAAGTGCACGCGAGCGACGGCAAACTCGACCCGCTCGGAAAGGAAGAGTGCGGCGCCGACCCCGGCATCATTCGCCATTTCGGCCTGCTCTTCGTCGGTACCCGAAAGCATGACGACCTCTAGGCCCGCCTCACGAATCGTGCTACCAACCTGCTCGATCAAGGGGGAGTGGCCCCCGAGTCCCACCCGCCGGGTCGTCGCTTCACGAATCAAGTCCACCCGTTGGCGCACCTCAGAGACCATGCGGCGATTGGTGTCTCGTGGCGCCAGTCGCTCCAGCTCTCGTAAGGTCGCCATCGTGAGGGTGCCATCGGGGGTGAGTGCCGTATTGGCTTGAAAATCGGCCAAGGCCGTTTCGGTGAGGGGCCCAAAGATACCGTCGACTCGACCCGGGTCAAAACCCAACAGGGAGAGGGACTGCTGCAACGTGACCACGTCATCCCCACGCAAGTAGGGGCGACTAACAAAGAGGAGTCGATCACCCAGCCGCCACGACGTTTCCTCGAGCACGAGCCACGTGGCGTTGTCGATTCCCTCGCGAAGGGCCAGTCCCCGCTCGACCTGGAAGGCCTGAACGGCCCGGACCACATCGGCGTCGTAGGTGTCGCCGGGAACGACGTCGTAGCCGAGAGCCGCTAAACGGTCGCGAATTACCGCGATTTCCGGTGAACGTTCACCAATGGTAAAAATCCCAGAAGTGGTAATTGTTAGAGAACTGCCGTGATCTCGGCGAGCATGGCACCCTTGGGCTTGGCGCCAACTAGGCGACCAACCACTTGCCCGTCCTTGAAAATCAACAGGGTGGGGATACTCATAACGGCGTACTTGGTCGCAATTGCCACGTTGGCGTCTACATCGAGCTTGGCGATGGTGAACCGGTCGCTCTGCTCGGTAGCGAACTCTTCGAGAATTGGGGCAATCTGCTTGCAGGGGCCACACCAGTCGGCCCAAAAGTCGACCACGACGGGCTTGTCGGCCGAGCCGATTACCTCGTCAAACGTTGCATCGGTTAGGTTCTGAATCTGGTCACTCATAGTGCACCTCCGTTGGTCTCACGCTACCAACTGCAGACACCGCCGTGTGCGTTTAGCTTTGCGACTCGAGCCAACGCTCGGCATCAATCGCGGCCATGCAGCCCGAGCCGGCCGAGGTAATGGCTTGACGGTAGTGATGATCTTGAATGTCACCGGCGGCGAAGACGCCTTCAATACTGGTGTAGGTTCCAGGACCAGTGGCCACGTAGTTGTTCTCATGGAGATCAACTTGTCCGTCGACCACGGTGGTGTTGGGTACGTGGCCAATGGCGATGAAGACACCGGTCACGTCGATCATGCGGGTCTCACCCGTCACGGTGTCGACAACTTCGACACCCGAGACCTTGTCTTCACCGTGAATCTCTTTGACTTGCGAGTTCCACGCGAACTGAATCTTGGGGTTGGCCAGTGCCCGCTCCTGCATGATCTTGCTGGCGCGGAGCGAGTCACGACGGTGAATCAAGGTGACCGAGTTGGCAAAGCGAGTGAGAAAGGTCGCCTCTTCGAGGGCCGAGTCACCACCACCAACGACCGCGATGTCTTGGCCTCGGAAAAAGAAGCCGTCACAGGTGGCGCAGACCGAGATTCCCTTGGAAAATAGGCGTTCTTCACCGGGCACATCCAACATCAACGAGCGAGCGCCCGTGGCCACAATGACTGAGTCCGCGGTAATGCTGGGCTCGTCGTCGTCGGTCAACCAGGCTGTAAAGGGGCGCTTCGAGAGGTCGAGCTTCTGTACCTTGGTGACCCGAAGGTCGGCACCAAAACGCTCGGCCTGCGCTCGCATGTTGCCCATTAGTTCGGGACCGGTGATGCCTTCGGGGAAGCCTGGAAAGTTTTCGATATCGGTCGTCAACATGAGCTGACCGCCGGGCTGGTCGGTCGTAGAGGAGGGTTCGCCTTCAATCACGATGGGGCTGAGTTGGGCCCGCGCGGCGTAGATGGCGGCCGTGAGTCCGGCCGGGCCGGAGCCAATAATGAGAACTTGGGTGTGGGTCACAATGACTTCCTTTGGGGTACGGGTTTGCGCGAACGCCAAACGATGAGACCGCTAGCGATCAAGACCGCTCCGAGGGAGAGGTAGCTCAACCACTCTCGTCCGGCGAAGCAGTAGATGTTGAGAAAACGAACGAGGCCAATGAGCAGGGCCACCAAGACGGCCACCCCGAAACTGAAGAGAACAAAGCCAAAGGCAATCGTCCGGGCGGCCAAGAAAATAGGACGCAGGACCTTGTCGTGAAAGACGTCCAGCGCGTGGTCGAGCAGTCCGAAGGCTTTGTCGATTGAATCGGGAACTCGGTCGGGCTTGTTCTCCATAGAGAAAACTTACCTGTCGGTGCGTTGGGCTAACTGCGAATCCAAGCGAGACCAACGATGCCCGGCCCGCCGTGGGTCCCAACGGTGGAACCCATGTCACCGACAACGAGTTCGTGAACGGTCGGAATCTCCTTCAGCATGGCGACAATGACGTCGACGTCGGGAGCTTCGCCGTGGGTGACGGCAATGCGTTCGATCGGGCCAGCCGCCTTGGCTGCCGCAACGAGGGAGGCAAAGGCCTTGGTGCGGGTCCGGGCCCGTCCCGCTTCGGCGACGAGTCCGTCCTTCAGCTCCAGCAAGGGCTTAATGGAGAGCATGGAACCGAAGATGGCCTTGGCGCCCTTGAGGCGACCGCCCTTAATCAGGTGCTCGAGCGTGTCGATGGTGCCACAGACGCCAACCTTGCCGGCGAGCTCTGCGCCACGAGCGGCGAGTTCATCCAAAGCAGATCCCGTGGCGGCGCGCTCGGCCAGGTCGATAGCAATCATGCCTTCGGCCATTGTCACCGCGCGCGAGTCAATGACTTGCACGGGAATCTGGTCGGCCACGGCCTGGGCGGCGAGGGTGGCCGACTGGTGGGTCGCCGAGAGGTCGGAGGAGAGGGTCACGACGATGACGCCATCAGCGCCATCAGCCTTGGCCTTGAGGTAGGCCTCCTGGAAGGCACCTGGTGAAGGAGCGGCCGTTTCGGGCAACTCCGAGGAGGCCTTACATTTGGCCCAGAACTCGTGGGGGTTGAGGTCACGACCGTCGACGAACTCCTCGTCGCCAAAGCGCACGGTCAGTGGCACGATGTCGATGTTGAGCCGGTTGGCGATGTCCAGCGGTAGGTCCGCGGCGCTGTCGGTAATTACACGAATAGTGGCCATAAAGCCCTCCCCAAAATTGGTTGACTACACCTTCCCACGAACCAGGGCGCCAAAGTCGGACTTTCGCACGGCGTGGCGGAAAAAGAAGAGAAACGTAAGCAGGCCCGCGCCGGAGGCCAGCCCCGTTCGCACCGCCAGCCCCGCACCAGTGGTCGAGCCCATAAAGCTGTAGGCCACCGCCGCAGTGAGTGCCGAGGAGATCGAAGCCAGCAGGAGCCGGCGGAAATGGGATTCAAGGAATACGGCACCAACGCTGGTCTGGCGATAGTGCATGACGCCCAGACCGGCGACGGCCGCGAGCGTGTAAGAAATCGAAATGGCACTGATGAGGGCACCAAGCGAATGGCGGCCTATGGCGGCGGCGAGTATTACCGTGGCGAGATTCTGCAGGGCGTAGAGCCCGAAGATGTCGGCTCCGCGCTGTTGGGCCTGGAGGCCTCGGATAATTACCTGAAAGACGGTGTAGCCCGGAAGACCGGTAGCCAACACCGCGAGCACGACGCCGGCTTCGAGCGTGACGGAGCCGTCGGCGTGATTAAGGAGGAGAGCCACGATGGGCTGGGCCAAGATGACCATGAGCGCGGCCAAGGGCACGACAATCGTGAGCGAGGTGCGCAGGGCATCCATGAGTCGCTCGCGGTAGCCGTGGCGATCGTCTGAGGTGTAGAGCGCAATGAGGTCGGTGTTCACGGCCTGCAGGACGCTGGCGACCACAACGGCGAAGGGCATCTGCATGAAGGCCCAGCCGTAGGTGTAGGCCGACACCGGTCCACTGCCCCCAACACCAAATGCCAGGGCCAATACGAAATAGAGAGCCACCTGGTTAACAATGACTACGAGGATGGTCCAACTCCCGAGTCGCAGCACGCCTCGCACGGCCTCATCACGCATATCGAGTCGAAGTCGAACGCGACCCAGACGACTCGACATCAACGAAGGGACCAGGACAAAAAATTGTGCGAGCAGCCCCAGTGTGGTGCCGAGTGCGAGCAGCGTGAGCTCCCTCGTGCCGAGCACTGAAGTGACGGTGGGGGCCGGTACGGCGATGTGGAACCAAATCAAGACGGCAATCGCCACCACGTTGTTAACAATCGGGGCGTAACTAACGGCACCGAACTTGTGGCGAATCTGTAAGAGCACGCCGCTGAGCGACAAGATGCCGTAGAGAAAGACCTGAGGTGCGAACCATCGAAGGAAGGTGGTCGCCACCTCGCGTTGGTTCTGCAACACCACGACGTCACGATGAGGATCTAAGTGATTGAAGGCCGTCATGGCGTCGACGATGTAGGGCGCAAAGATCCACGTCAGCAGCGTGGCGACCGCCAGGACAATCAACGTCAACGTGACAACACTGGAGATAGAGCGCCACGCCTTGCGCTCACCATCGAGTGTGATGCGTTGGACGAAGACGGAAAGAAACGTTGCGCCGATGACTCCACCGATGACGAGGTCGTAGAGCGAGTTGGGAATGGTGTTGGCGAGGTTGAATCCGTCAGCGAGGGGAGTGAAACCCAAGACGTAGGCGAGCACCAAGGTGCGCAAAAGCCCACTCAATCGCGAGATCATCGTGCCGGAGGCGAGGGTGATGACGCGTCGTTGCAGGGAGCTCATCGGGCGTGCTTGCCGGGACTCTTGCGACGGGTAGTCCGCCACCACCACCATGCGATAACGAGCAGCGACCCGGCCGACAGGGCGTAACCCACTACGGAGGCCGAGGTGTAGCGAACCTGAATCGTGCCGGAGGCGATTACCACCTGGCCGTCAGTTGTTGTGAGCTTGATGGTCATCAGCGACGAAGTGCCTTGCGTCATCGTGGCGCTGATGGGGGTCGATGCAGTCTGGGTCAAGATGCCGACCGGGATGACGCGTCCACCCGGGAACTCAATCCGATCGGCGCTAACCCGCAACAGTCCGGTGATGCCGTAGTCGGCCGAACTGTAGAGCGTGACGGGAATCGTGCCAGAGGCCGAAGCCAAGATGACCGTGCTCTGGTCGATTCGGAAATTTGCGAGTTCATCTTTCACGGCGCGCTGGGCGTTAGCCACGCCGTTGGCGTGTGAGCGCAGCCCAACTTCAGCTTGGAGGCGGGCCATCTGAATGCGGAGTAACGGTGCCGGGGTGCTGAAGGTGGCAGTCAAACTTGCGGCGTCTCGCTTGAGCTGGGCGAGGGTCGTGATTTCACTGGCGCGCCACGGCGCGACGGGGGCGGTCGCCAAACTCCGCACTGCCGGAGCGCGGTTGGCGCCAACTTGGCTACTCGTGGCCGATGCATCAATTGAGCGTTGGGTCAACAGTGGTGATGCCCGCATCGCCGAAGCGAGTTCTTTGGTGAAGGTCGGCGAGGCCTGCTCGAGGTTGGTCGTGATGACCTCGGTGCGGGGACTACGAGCGTTGGGGGCCTGGTAGTAGAGCATCGAGAGCGTGCCCATAGTGAGAGCCGCTAACCGACTCGGTTCAATATCATCACGATTCGCGAGTGCCGATAGTGGCGAATCGACCGCGAGGGCTCGAGCACTCGCGGGAACTCCGACCATCCGAAATGGGGCACCCCAGCCCAGCGTGCGAGATGGTGCTGACCGTAGAGCCTCCTCCCCAATCACGATGACGTGGCGGCCCTGGTGATTCACGGCCGTGGCCGACGTCGAACCGATAAGACCGGGAAGGAAGACGGCGTTGGTCATCCGACTCTCCGAGGTCACCGCGCTGAGGAGTTGTTCGACAACGAAGAAGTGTTGTGGAATATCGACCCCGAGTCCGTGCGTTCGCAGTGATCCATAGTCCATAGATCGCGCACCCATGGCCATGACGCGGTGTTGGGGCGCCACAAGGAAGCTCCGGAGCGCTTCGACGTACTGCGCGGCAATGGGGTTGTCACTCGTGAGCGTGCGGTGGAGCTCGTCGGCCGACAGGGCGACCGTTATCGGTTCGGGGTTCGCCGCGAGAGCCAACAAGGCTGTAGCCGCGGAACTCCAGGAGTCCACGGAGACGGCCTGACTCTTGAGCGTCCACGCCACGCGTAGGGGACGGGGAACCACGCCATTAGTGATGGTGACGAGTGACCACATCGATACTTGGCTACCCCGCGCAGTCACCGAATACTGCAGAGGAAAGACGCCATTGCACCGCGAACCACACTGGCTATGGAGCAGTGGTCGCACGGATCCGCACGAGGCGTAACTCTCTCGCCAGACGCCGACGGCGACATCGAACGTGGCCGACTGACCCTTGATGCAATTCAGTACGAAGGTTCCGGTGGAGTCGAGGGGTGTTGTCCCCGGACCCTGGCCCGAGATCACGGCCTCGACAGCGCTGCGGGTCCGCAGTGCGGGGTAGAGGGTGATGCGGGCCGTGGCCGTGGCATTCGATCCGCCGGTTTGGAGGGTGACGCGCATGTGGCCGTGGCCGTTGGTGCCGACGACCACGGTGGCATCTTGGTGGGCCAGACGAGGGCGAAGGGTCTCGGCTTGCGCCGGTGATGTAAGCCCACCCCAGGACGCCACTCCCAGAAGCAAGGCACTCGAGACTCGCCAAACGCGAGGGAAGCGCAACTGCATGCAGAATGAATTTAGTAGCGCACGCCGCCGCGGCCGAGTCCTACTACCCTCAATACCCGTGAGCACGCTTGCTGGGCTAAACCAGTTACTGGTTGAATACGGCCCCTTGGCCCAGGCGTTTTCGGCCGAAGGCTTCTCCCTCTACGCCGTTGGTGGCTCTGTGCGTGACGCCATTCTCACGGGAAACCACGATTCTGACGACGTCGATTTCGCGACGAACGCCCGCCCGGACGACATTTTGCGGCTCCTCACGCCTTTTTGCACCACCACGTGGGAGATGGGCCGGGCCTTTGGCACCATTGGGGGCCAACTAAGGAGCAATCGCAAGAAGATCGAAGTCACGACCTTTCGCTCCGAAGAGTATGTCGACCACAGCCGCAAGCCTGAAGTGGTTTTCGGGGATTCCCTGGAAGTCGATCTTTCTCGTCGGGACTTCACGATTAACGCCATGGCCTTTGACCTGGTAAAGCCCGAACTAATTCAGCCGGCCGATGGACTCAGCGACCTCAACGCCAAGCGGCTGCGAACTCCAATCGACGCGGCCGTCTTGTTTAGTGACGATCCCCTGCGCATGCTTCGGGCCGCCCGATTCGCCTCCCGGTTTGAGTTTGAGATCGATCAAGAGATCGAAGCGGCCGCCGCGACGATGGCCGATCGCATCACGATTGTTTCGCCGGAGCGCATTCGCGTCGAACTCGACCTGCTGATGATGACCAAGCGTCCTTCGATCGGCCTGGACTTCATCGTCCGCACCGGACTGGCTCAGCACTTCTTGCCCGAGTTGCCGGGACTGGCCCTCGAGCAAGACCCCATTCACCAACACAAAGATGTGCTGACCCACACGTACGCCGTCGTGGAAAAGGTTCGCATCCACAAAGCACCGAGCGAAGAGTCACCGGAAGGTGCCTCCAATCTCGTCACCCGCCTCGCCGCCTTATTCCACGACATCGGCAAACCCAAGACCCGCGCCTTCACCGACAACGGCGTGACCTTTCACGGTCACGATCACGTCGGCGCGCGCATGACGAAGAAGCGCATGACCGCGCTCAAGTACAGCCAACAGATGATTGACGACGTCTCGCTACTCGTCGAACTCCACCTGCGCTTTCACACTTACGCGATGGGGTGGAGCGACGCGGCCGTGCGACGATACGTCCGTGACGCCGGTCACCTCTTAGAAGAGCTCAATGAGCTCACCCGCTGTGACTGCACGACGCGAAACAAGCGCAAGGCCCAGATTCTCGATCAACGCATGAACGATCTCGAAGATCGCATTGTGGAGTTGCGCGCGCAGGAAGACCTCGATTCTCAGCGCCCCGCCCTCAGTGGCGATCAAGTGATGAGGATTCTCAACATCACCCCGTCACGCGCGGTCGGTGAAGCGCTGAACTTTCTCCTGGCGATTCGCCACGAGGAGGGTGAGATCAGTGAAGAAGAGGCCACTACTCGCCTGTTGGCGTGGTGGCAAGAACGCTCGTAACAGCAAACGTCCCGGCCACCTGAGGCGACCGGGACGTTCACACGTACGTTCTAAAACTTCGGCAGCTACCTGCCTACAGCTGACCTAGGGCCAGATGGGGTTGTCGGCACCAGCGTCCGCGAAGGCTTCCACCATGTTGTGGG
>CALAYR010000054.1 GCA_937894805.1 uncultured Acidimicrobiaceae bacterium
AGCCCTCTTGCTCTAATCCAAACCACCGACTGCGACAGGCCATCACCATGAGATCACTCGCCGCTAACCAACCCGGTAATGCCTCGTCACTGACGCGTCCGAGAAACGTGACGGGGGCATCAAGATCAGATGCCAATTTTTCCAATCGTTCGCGGTCACGCCCCGAACCACCGATGGCGATTTCTAAATTCGGAATCTCACTCTTGATGAGTGCGGCCGCCTCAATGAGTACGTCCATGCCCTTACGAGGAACGAGGCGCGAATACGAGGCGATCAGAAAACTCTCCTCACTCAGTCCGAGCTCTTCACGAAGCTTGGCGTGAGTCTCAAGTGCCTTCGGAACAAAGCGATCGGTGTCGACCCCGGGTGGCACCTGAATAATGGGCGCCAAACGCTCCTTGGCGTTACGCAACGCTTCGGCCTCGGGATAACTCCCGGCGCTCACGGCAACGGCCGCTCGGCGCAGCACGAAACGCAGAGTGCTCGCCAGCAGTGGCAGTCGTCCCGGGATTGTGACTTCAGCGCCGTGCAAAATGACGCCAAAGGGCCGGCCGAGAAAGGGGCCGAGTATGCCGAGGGGCCACGCCGGGTCGAGAATCACCATGTCGGGGTCGTGTCGCTTTACGGCCTCGCGGATCTGCCAGAGGACGCGGGGCGTGGGGAAAAAGAGAAGCGATTGACGAACTCGCTCGATAACGACCTCACTCGTCGCATCGAACTCTTTTGCCTGGGGATCGGAGCTCGCCGTAAGCACGATGGCACGGTCCGCCGGTAGTCGTCGCCACAGCTCGTGCAGGTAGACCTGAATGCCGCCGGTCTTTGGTAGGTAGTCGTTCGTTACGAGAAGGTGCGTGGGCACATAGTTACGCTACTGACCTTTTGAAACCGCGAAGGTCTACTCAGCCACCCAAGAGAAGCAGCAGGCCCACGACGGGCCACACGACCAGGTTGGCGATTACGAGTTGAACGGCGAGCCTGTTGGGCCTCGGGGCCGCTCGGTAGGCCACGACCATCCGGCGAAATGCCTCACGAAGTTGGCGGTTGGCCTCTTCGCGGGTTTGGGGCGCTTCAGTCACGACGAACGGTCTTTGCCGAGCGGAGCTCCACAAACTTTAAGGAGGGCACGAGACCTTCGTTCGAGAGCAACTCGGCCACGGCCAGCTCGGAACCCGTCATGGTGAGCTGGTCCGGTGTTTCGCCAATGACGTAACTCACTAGGCAGTCGTCACAGTCCGGGGTGGACTGTCGTATGCAGTCGGCGCAACTAATCGAAAGCTCAATGGATCGTTTCATGTCATCTCCTAATCGGTGGTGCGCCCATAATGGTCGCGACCTGTGACATCAAAACTCCGAGAGCTCCCGAGCGACCTGTTCTGGGGCGAAGACAACGCCCTCGGTTACTACGTTTAATGGAGAACCATCGAGAGCCACGAAGAACGGGGCGGATGTAATTTCCAGAGCATCAAGTAGTTCTGGGGCGAACCACACAGTTCGTTGCCCGGCGGCCTCAGGGATGTCGTCACGAGTTACCACCATGAGACGCCAGTCAGAAAAATCGAGCGAGGGGTCTTCTACGAAAGGCAGGCAGCCATCACAGTTCGACTTCACCGCCACAATCAGGGTTCGTGGTTCGAGGCCAACCGTGTGTTTCACGCCCGCCGCGTTCGCTAGTTGGGCCGTAGTGGGCGCCGGGCGGCGGCGCGGAGAATCAATAGAGCGAAGGCCCACGCTTAGGCCGTGGCCTCATCGATGACTTCGACTGAGCGGCCGTGACCACACCAGCGACAGTCCACCGATTCAACGGTGTGTCGCACGACTTCGGGGCTTTCAATTGTGAGCTCGCCACCCACGGTGAAGTGGTGAAAGGCGCGAACGGTGGTGGTCTCGACAACGTCGAAACGGGTCAAGTTGCCACAGGCGTTGCAGCGATAGCGAATAGTCACCCACGTACGGTATCGGGAAGACGAGAAATGTCGGCCGTATTACCAAGTTGGCCGAAAATCAGCCCCTAACATCGCTCGATGCGCCGGTGGATACTTGCGACATTCGTGATGGCCGCGTCCTGGTTCTACACCGCCCCTGCTAGTTGGGCCGCACGGGCCCACGTCGAAGGCGTGGGTCTCTGCACTTCGTCCGATCCGCCCTATCCCTTCCATGGATCGTGCGGCACCTTCAACGGTCACAACACCTACTACGGCTCATACGGACCGGGATTTCCCAGTCCGATGGGGTGGGGCTTTTGCGCCTTTGAGGCGGCTCACGGCGGCTGGTATCCGGCGCCCGGTTACGACTACTACCTCGGAAGTGCGCCCGACGGTATCGACACATCAGACCTCAAGGCCATGGGCTGGGCAATGTCAGAGGCTCAACGCCTTGGTTGGTGGGTCAGTGGAAATGGATCGACCTTTGACGCCGACGACATTGCGGTGGCCGGCAAGCTGCTCTACGACAACGTGGCCTGGGGGGCATCGCTCCCCTCGCCGTCGGGCCAACTCGGCAAAGCCCTCACCGCGCTTCGACAACTCTTCACTACGGGGCAGAGCATCACGGCCACACCAACGCTCAACGTGACCTTGGATGGTGGCGGATCTACCATCTACACCAGCGGCACTCTCACGGTCCGTGTTGCCGTTCCGGGTACGAATGCTCCCGTGGCGAAACAGAGCGTCAAGGTGACTTTGACGGGCGCGATTGCCGATACGTCCGGCACGGCCGTGCAGTGGGTCACCACGGACTCCAGTGGCAACGCCACGGTTGACTTCTCCGTCCCCTCGCAGTTGCCCGGCTCGGTCAGCGTCAGTGCCACAATGTCGCTGGCCGTTCCCGGCATGGTCTTTTACGACCCCACCATGTTCGCCAGCGACGCCCAGATTTTGGCGTCAGCTCGCAATCCTGTCACGGCCAACGACTCCCTTTCGTTGACGGCCCTCGGTCCACCTACGGGGACACTGCAGGTTCTCAAGTCCGTCGACGACGCGGCCTACTATCCAGCCACTGGCGCAATTTTCCAAGTCCTCGATACCACCGACACCGTTGTTGACACGTTGACGGTCGACGCAACGGGTTATTCGAACAAATCTATCGACCTCCAATTTGGTGACTACACGTTGCGCGAACTAACGCCACCCGCGCACTACGGCGCGATGAGCGACAAGATCGTGACCGTGGTGGCTGGCGTTGACACCGTTGTTTCGGTGGGTCCGAGTGATGGGGATGTCATTGATCGCTCGGTGGTGACAATCCAAAAGACGGACCGCACCACGGGGCTGGCCCTCCCCGGCGCCACCTTCACGCTTATCTACGACACCTTGAATAGTGGCGTTCCCGACGGGACCACACTGAGCTGCGTTACCGATTCGCTGGGTCAATGCGCCTTCAGCGATCTGCTCCCCGGGAACTATTTCGTCACTGAAACCGCGGCACCAACCAACTTCGTCACGCCCGCCAGCGGAAGTTGGGTGACCGTGACGCCCGGCGGCACGGTTGCACTGACCTACGCCAACGACCCAGTCATGGTGACCCTTACGGCACGAAAGTTCAAAGCCGACCACCGAAACCAGACCATCCCGAACACGATTTACGATCTCTATGTCTACGGTCCGGTCACCTTCCCGTTGCCAACGACGATTCCCCTTGACGCTCCGACCTACCCCGGAATCTCCTTCGTTCAGCGCGGCGTGACGGATGCCAGCGGTCACCTCACCTTTACGGTGCGGGCCGGCTATCGATGGTGTCTGCACGAAGTGTGGGCGCCCAAGGGCTACATCGTTGATCCCGCACTGCACTGCACGTTGACCTCCCAGCTCCAACTACGGCCGAAAATGGGGATGGCCGAACACGCCTCCACTATTCGCCTCGAGATTTACAAGTTTGCGAGTGGCTCGCCCGATCGTGGAGTCCCTAATGCCTACTACGCCCTCTTTGTTCGAGGAACCTTCCCGAAGGGATTCACTCCAGCTCCGGCGCCTAACAATCTGACCGTACCGAACGGCATGTCACTCTGGGCCATCGCCAAGACCAGCAGTATCGGGCAACTCGGTTTTTCAGTTCCCAGCGGCTACACCTGGTGCGTACGAGAGCTCTCAGCTCCGGCCGACTACCGGCTCGACCCCGTGCTCCACTGCACAAGCGAAGCACTCACCCGATCGTCACCCACCAGCGTGACCCACATCGCGGTCGCCGAAGTACTGGCCACCACGGGAGGAACGTGGCACCTTGGCCTGCTCGGCGGCCTGGCCGTGCTCGTAGGGCTCGTGGCCTGGGCCTGGAGTCGCCGCCTCAGTTAGACATTGCGAAGTTGATGAGCGGCCATATCGAAGTAGGCCTCCATCTCTAAGAAGTCGGCCTCGCTCAGCTCACTACGCACTTCATCGAGCGCGCAGTTCATCGCGACGAGCCACGCGTCACGGGCTCGCTTGGTAATTCGAAATGGTGTGTGTCGCATCCGTAGGCGGGGATGGCCACGTTGCTCCATATACTCGGCCGGGCCGCCGTAATACTGGGCGATAAAGAGGGCCAACCAGTGGATGGACTCTTCGAGATCTTCGGGGTACATCGGCCGCAGCAGCTCGTCTTGCTCCACGTAGCGATAAAAGGCCGATACCAGACGGTCAAAGAAGGGCTGTCCCCCCACACGCTCGTACAGTGTCTCGCTCACCCCATCACGCTAGGGGTAGATCTCATTTGGCGTAAACTAGGGGTTCGCATCACTGCGGGTGTAGCTCAATGGTAGAGCTCCAGCCTTCCAAGTTGGCCATGCGGGTTCGATTCCCGTCACCCGCTCTCATCGAGCGTTACCGACCCTCAGCTGTGTGCTTCGAGGTGGTCTTTCATCAGACTCAAGGTCTGATGAATCGAAGTGCGAGTAAATCCTTCGCGGTCCTTCAAGATCAAACCGGAGAAGAACTTCATAATCCCGAAACGGTTGTCATCCCAGGTCTCAGTGACCTTGGTGCCAGTCGCGGTCGCTTCCAGCGCGTACGTCCAGGTGGCTACCGGCAAGCCGAATGATGAGATGCGAAAGACAAAGTCGGTGTCAGGCGTACACGTCGAAACTTCGGCCAACGTCGTCCAGCGCTTTTTCCCCTGTGCATTGGTTCCACGAAACTTGGCTCCTACGGCGGCCGTCGATACGCCACCGAGCCACTTGCCTCCGGTGTTTTCCGGAGAGTACTGACCCATGTTGGGCAGGTCGGTAACGATTGCAAAAACCGCGCTTGGTGCGGCGTTGATTTCAATGGACTCGGAGATTGATTTCATCTCGTTACGTTAGGGCGCCGAGGTTGCCCTAGAGCGGAAGCCGAGGCGCTTCAACCAAGGAGGGCTTCACCAATTTGCCGGACTTACGAGCGTCCGCGGGGTAGATCTGGTCAAGGGTAAAGGAGCGAGTCTTGGCCTCACCGGGCTTGCCGCCGCGCACTTCGATCCAGTGGTCACCGGTGGCCTTGTTCTCCACATAGGCCACGAAGGTGAATTTGCCACGCTTATCGCGTTCGGAGTCCACCACCACGGGGTCGCCCTCGTTTAGGCCCGACCAGGAGGCGAGGCGGATGAACTTGCTCTCCACCGCCGGTTGTTTCTTTCGAGCCATTCATACAGTCTGCCGTGAAATCGCCGGCCCGTGGTCATGTCATAGGCCCTACGTACGTTTGAACCATGACATTTGAACGACCACTACCTGCCTCACTCTCCCCCTCACGGTTGCAGGACTTTCAGTCGTGCCCTCGTAAGTTTCAGCACGCCTCCATCGATCGCATTCCTCAGCCCGCCACGAAGGCGACGGCCCTCGGACGTTTCGTGCACTACGTCCTCGAGCAGGTCTTCAAGCTCGACAACGACCAGCGCGGTGAGCACCAAGTTGGTGCCTTTCTCAATGACGCGGTGTCCAATATTTTGACGGACGACGTTCGTAGCGATCTCGGTCTCACCGAGGTCACGACGGCCTCCTTCGTCGACGAAGGCGAGCGGATCGCCAAGAACTACTTCACGATGGAGGACGCTACGGCTCGTCAGGTCGAAGGGGTGGAGCAGCGTCTGAACGTAGAAATCGACGGAGTCCCACTCGTTGGCATCCTGGACCGACTCGATCGCGAAGAGGACGGCTCGCTGACCATCGTTGACTACAAGACCGGTCGTCTGCCCAACGTGAACTACCTCAGCTCCACCTTCGCCAACACTGAGCTCTACGCGGCCATGTGTCAGGCCGCTCTAGGTGAAACCCCTAAGCAGATCCGACTCCACTACGTCGGGGCCGGAGAAACCATCGAACGGCCCGTGACTGAGGTCGTGGTCGGAGCTCGTCGCAAGGCGGCTGTGAATGCCTGGTCCTCGATCAACAACTACTACTCCGAGGGAGAGTTCCCCGCGCGACCCTCCGCCAACTCGTGTCGCTTCTGCGCCTATAAGCCACTCTGCAAGGCCAGTGGAGTAGCCGTTCCGGGCTAACCGTAGGCTGGCTCCATGGCACTTCCCGCGTTCACGATTTCATACGACTACCGCTGCCCCTTCGCTAAAAACATCCACTTGCACGTCATCACGGCGCTTCGGGCTGGTGCGGAATTTGACGTCACCTTTGCACCGTGGACCATGAGTCAAGGCCACCGGACAGCGGGATCACCCGACGTTTGGGATGACCCCTCTAGGGACTCCGAACTTCTTTCCCTGGCCTACAGCACCTCTATTCGAGACCAGCAGGCCGAGCACTTTCTTGAGGCTCACGAAGCACTCTTTCGTGGACGTCACGAGAAAGGCATCCGCCTCATCTCTCACGAGGAGATTGCCGACGTTTTGAAGAACACCGGAGTCAACATCGCAAGTGCCCGCGTCGATGTTGAGAGTCGTCGCCCCCACACCGTTATTGGTGAGACGTTCCGTAAATTTGAAAAGATGCAGGCCTTTGGAGTGCCTACGTTTGTCGTAAACGGCGACGCCACTTTCGTGCGATACATGAAGCCACCCACGGACGATGCGGCCAACTCCATGGCAATCATCACGTCGTTGGTAACACTGATGGCCGACTCGGCCGACCTCAACGAGTTCAAGCACACCCAACTGCCGAACTAGGCGAGGCCGAGTCGCTCTAACTGCTCTGTTGGCGCCTCGAGTTTTCGCAACGCCTCTCGGAGCGCCTCGAGCGGTTGGTCGGTGTGATCTGCCTGGTTCTCAAGCTCAACGGGATCATTTCGGCGATTAAAGAGTTGGTCGCCGAGGTAGTTCGACTCCTGCGCCCAAAAGGGCACCGGATCACCGACGGCGAAGGGCTGGCGGATTACCGGAACATTCGAGCCGGGCATCCGGTCAAGAAAGGCCCGATCGTCGGGCCGAGGCAGTCGAATCGACGGGAAGGCGTGGACCGGCATGGTCGACCAGCGATTCGAGAACATCGAGAGTGGGCGATTGCCATTCACTGGGGTGCGCGTAAATCTCCAGTCGTTATCGACGTAGGTAACCTCGCGGCCCCAAATGCCGGTTAGGACATGGTCGCGACCACTCGGCAGGCCCGACTCCATGGTGCCCACCAAGCTGTGGCCGTGAATCCGATGTTGAGGAGTCACGTCAAAGACTTCGCAGAGTGTGGCGTGGACATCGGTGGTCGTTGTGAGATCACTACGAGTGCCTGGTTCAACACCAGGCCACGACATCATGAGAGGAATGTGGCCCATCTCGGAAAAAACTGGTACGCCTGGTTTACCCCAAGTGCCACCACGTTCGCCAAGGTAGTGACCGTGATCGGTCAAGACAATGACGGCGGTGTCGTCCCAAGCATTCGTGGCGTCGAGTTCATCCAAGACGCGACCGAAGTGGTGGTCAATCATCGAGAGTTTCGAACCATAGTTGGCGCGGATCTGCCTCGCCGTCTCCGGACCTGGAACGTGCTTGGATCCCGGCACGGCGTACGGCGGCCAAATGACTCGTGGACCGTCGCCCTGTCCGTACATCGAAGCCCACGGCTCGGGGGTGTCGAACGGTTCGTGAGGATCAAATTCGTCGATTAAGAGAAAGTATCGATCGTGCTGGCCGTGGTTTGCCCGTATCCACCGGGCCGCTTCGGCCATGGTCTGAGGTCCCGGAAAATCTTCCTCACTTTTGAAGTAGGTTCGCGATGTGTCGTAACCACGATGAAACGGCGCCGCTTGGGCGGGCAGGGCGGGGGCGCCAACCCACGAGGGGTCCAGGCGTGTCATCCAAGGATCATCCTCATGCCCCCGCACGTAGGACCAGGCGGAGAAGTCCGTATGGAAGTTCTCGCCACCACTCTCGAAGAGATGCGGATGGTCAGTAATCAGTTGAGTCACCACACCCTGACGACGGAGTTCGTACGTAATGGCATCTTCCCAGATCTCAATTGACCCCCACGGACGCCAAAGAAAGTCCAGGGCTCCACAGAGCAGGTCGTGTCGGGCAGGCATGCACGGCAGTGAGCCGGTTTGATGATTAGTAAAACGCACCGCTCGTTGAGCAAAACGGTCGAGATTTGGAGTTTGAAACTCGGTTGCGCCGTAGGGGCCAATCAGATGGCGGTTCAGCGAGTCAAAGAGAATGACGACGACGTTCTTCGGCGTCGACATTCTCTTAGCCAGCCTGGTACTCGAGCATTGCTTCGAGCGAAGCTTGGCGCTCTTCGGCCGTGCCGCTCGCGGCACCGGAGAACTCCGTCACACCGGCATCGGCTAGTGCCTGAATCATCTCGAGAACTTGGGCCTTGCTACCAATGAGTGCAGCGTCGGCTACTTCGACCGCACCTTCGCGGTCGAGCATCGCCCGGTAGCTCGGCAGAGTGCCGTACATGGCGTAGGTTTCATTAACGCGAGCTCGAGCACCGTCAACGTCGTCAGTAACAACGATGGGCAGCGAGCAGATGATGCGCGGGGCGGGGCGCCCGGCGGCTTCAGCCGCTTCGCGGATACGAGGAGTGATGTGAGACTCGATGGTCTTGCGACCAGTCATCCACAGAGCCGTTCCGTCGGCCTCACGACCGGCCAAGTCCAACATGACCGAACCGAGTGCGGCGATGATCAGACTCGGTGTTCCTGGGTCCTTTGGTCCGAGCGGACCCATCGCCACAGCGCTCACGCGCTCACCGCTGGTCGCGACGGCCTCGCCCCGCAACATTGGGGCTAGGGCGGCTACGTACTCGCGCATGTAGGTAGCGGGCTTTTCAAATGACATGCCCCACATGTTCTCTACGACCATCTTGTGTGAGAGACCGATACCGAGTGTCAGGTGCCCACCAATGGCCCCTTCCACGGTGCGAGCCTGAGCCGCGAGCATGTTGGGGTGGCGGGGCTGAATCGGCACCACGGCCGTGCCTAGATCAAGGTCTCGCATTTGGTGACCAACAATGGCGAGCGTCGTCAGCGTGTCCGGTCCAAAAATCTGTGAGGCCCACAGACTGGTGAATCCCTGCTCGCGAAGTTTGGATGCGCGGGCCAGAACCTGCTCAATCGTTCCATCAACATCAAGTCCGGTTCCAATACGCATCGGATCTCCCTTTTATTACCTGTAGCGTTTTAACTGTGCCGAAGGTTATCGACCCTCGCAGTAATCCCAGCGTAGGCGTAATTGGTGCCGGCCAATTGGCTCTCATGATGGCCGAAGCGGCCGCAACACTGCCGCTTGAACTCTCGCTGCTCGCGGCTTCAAGCGATGACGCCGCCATTTCATATTTTCGCCAGGTCGCCTTCGGCTCCGCCCATGCGTTTGACGACGTCATGGGTTTTGCTCGGAACAATGACACCACCACCTTTGACCACGAACTCGTCAATCTCGAGGCCGTTGTCGCCCTGGAAGACGAGGGGCGGGCCATCTTTCCGAGTGCGCAGGCCCTGCGCTTCGCGGTCGACAAGGCCTACCAGCGAACCGTCTTCGCCGCCGAGGGCCTTCCCATTCCGGACTTCGTGGTGTTGGAGAACTTCGACGAAATGGCAATCCGTGATTTTCTCGCGGCTCACCCCGACGGTGTCGTCGTGAAGTCGGCCCGCGGTGGTTACGACGGGCGGGGCGTAGCCGTACTCGGCGCCGGCGTTGATCCCCTCGAAACAATCACCAACTTTCTAACGGCCGGCACTGTCGTGCTGGAAGAGCGCGTCACGATGCTGGCCGAAATGGCCGTCTCGATCGTTACGGGGCGAAACGGCGATCGTGTGGTGTATCCAGTCGTCGATACCGTGCAGCGCGATGGCATGTGCGTAGAGGTGAACTATCCGTCCACGTTGAGCGTCGAGACCCTTGAAGCGGCCGAACGTATTGCTCGCGCCGTGGCGAGCCGTGTCAATGCCGTCGGCGTCTTGGCGGTTGAGCTCTTTTCTACTCCCAAGGGTGTGCTGATCAATGAAGTGGCCACCCGACCCCACAACTCGGGCCACTGGACCATTGAAGGTACGACTGCGAGTCAGTTTGAGAATCATCTTCGCGCCGTCGCCGGCTTGGACCTGGTTAGCCCCGTCGCCACGGGCGCCTTTGTCACCATGGTCAACGTGATTGGCTCCGTTCGCCCGGGCGACTTCGAAGCGGCGCGCGGCGTGCCCGGAGCAGTCATCCACGACTACGGCAAGTCGTGGCGTCCAGGGCGCAAACTTGGCCATGTGACTGCAGTGGGCGATAATAGAAGTGGAGTGTCAAAGACGGCGTGGGACGCCGCCGCGCTACTCCAACCGTCAAACTAAGGAGAGACCGTGTCGAATCCAATTGTGGGAGTGGTCATGGGCAGCGCCTCAGACCACCCAGTCATGGCAGATGCCCTCCACGTCCTCAACCGTTTCGGTATTCATCACGAAACCCACGTTGTCTCCGCACATCGCACACCGGAAGCGATGATCGCGTACGGCCGTACTGCCCGCGAACGGGGACTCAAGATATTGATCGCTGGCGCCGGTGGCGCCGCTCACCTCCCAGGAATGCTGGCCGCCGTGACTACCTTGCCCGTTATTGGAGTTCCCGTTGAGCTCGCTCGTCTTGATGGTCTCGACTCACTGCTCTCTATTGTGCAGATGCCTCGCGGCGTACCCGTGGCGACCGTGGCTATCAACGGGGCCACCAATGCCGCGCTCTTGGCGGCTCGAATCCTCGGGCTCGACAGTGAGCACATTGCCAACGAACTAGAGCTCTACCGCTTAGAGCTCATCGAACAGGCCACCGCGCAAGATCGCGAACTTCCCCGGTCGTGACCGAATCGCTCAATAGTCTCGGTGTCAGCACTACTCGCGCCGTACTGATCAGCGCCTCTGACGCTGGACTCACCTACGGCGTCAACGAAGGAATCCGGCAGGCCCTCACCAGCGGTGTCGTCGGCGATGCCTCCCTCCTCGTGGTGGCGCCCTTCGCTCGAGAGGCCGTGTCGCGCCTGGGCACCCAACTCGGCGTTCAACTTGCACTCAGCGCGGAGCACGAGTTGCTCGAGATGCGACCCGTCACCTACTCGCCATCCCTCCTCGGCGGTCGAGGCGGATTCCCGATCGACGCATCGGATGCCGCCGAACACGCCGACCCCGACGAGGTCTACCGGGAGTTCGTGGCCCAAATTGAACGAGCAAAGACCCTCGGGGTGACGCCAACCTTTCTGACGTCACACGATGATGTCGT
>CALAYR010000055.1 GCA_937894805.1 uncultured Acidimicrobiaceae bacterium
GGAATCCAGCCGTTGGCCATCTCAGCCGTCATTTCGACATTCTTGTCACCCAGCGAAGCGACCCATATCGGGATGTCGCTCCGGACGGGGTGGGCAATAATTTTGAGGGCCTTGCCAAGTCCCGAGCCGCCATTCTCCTTAGAGAGCGGCATGTCGTAGAACTTGCCGTGGTACTCGAGGGGCTTTTCGCGCTTCCACACTTCACGGCAGATTTCGATGGTCTCGCGCGTCTTGCCCAAGGGGTAGGTGTACGGGACGCCGTGGAAACCCTCGATGACCTGCGGGTTCGAAGCACCAATACCGAGACTGAATCGCCCATCAGACAAAGCGTCAAGGCCGGCGGCGGTCATCGCCATCAACGTGGGGGTACGGGTACCGATCTGCAAGATAGCCGAACCGATTTCGACTTTCTCAGTCAATGCGGCGAGGTAGCCCATCAACGATGGTCCGTCGAAGCCATACGCTTCGGCGACCCACACAATGTCGAGGCCGGCCTTTTCCATTTCTATAACGTTGCGCGCTGCTTCTTTAAAGCCGCCGCTGTAGGCCAGTTGAGTTGAGAGTTTCATGATTCCTCCTGAGGACTTCTGAAAACTCTAGTGTCCGACAACAACGCTTCGGTGCCTCCATTTCTAGGCACTACCGCACTAGTTATTAGGCAATTGCGCAGCGATTGGGACCCAATTCCATCTCGCCGATTTCTTCAGGGCTCAAGGTGGAGTCACCGATATTGAACTTGACGATCTCGACATAGTTCGGCGGTCGGTCCTTAACGTGAGTCAGAGCCCAGTTGACGAAGTCCTCTTCGGAGTAGGCCAGGGCCGGCAGCACTGGTCGGAGATCACCAAGTCGCGCGGTGACGAGTTGACCAAAGTGGACCTGCACGGCATCGCCCCAGTGGGCCGGGAAAATCAGAATGTCGTCGGGCAGTGGGAGTACTCGCTTGTGGAGTGTGTTGTAGAGCGCATGGGCGAACTCTTCGGCTTGATCGGCCAAATCTGGTCGGCCGACGCTCTCGAGGAACAGGGTGTCACCGGTAAAGAGCGCTGCATCACCGAGGCGATAGACGGTGGAACCTTGCGTGTGGCCTGGGGCACTCACCGCTTCAACGGTCAAGTGCACGTTCTGTTCGAGTTCGACCGAGAGGCCGTCGGATAGCGGGGTGTAGCTGTAATGAAACGTGTCGGCCGGATTGAGAATTAATGTCGCACCGGTCGCGGCCGCCAAAGCCCGACCACCGCTGACGTGATCTGCGTGTAGGTGAGTGTCAAAGACGTGGGTGATGCGAAAACCATGGTGGGCCGCCAGGTTGATGTATCGATTGATATCCATCGATGGGTCAATCACGGCGGCATCGCTACCAGCACCGACGAGATAGCTCAAGCAACCTTTTCCGCGTCGGCGAAACTGCACCACCGTGGCACCGGCCAGGACGGTCTCAACGGTGTCGTAGGTCGTCGCCCACGCCGCCATGCCCCCATCCATGACTGCAGCTTCGATGCCGTGGGTTGCCAGGAGCTCAGCTCCGGCCAGGGCGCGAGCGCCTTTGGCGCAGATGACGAGAATTTCTTGGTCCGCTGGTACGTCACCGAGGCGTGATTCGAGCAGCCCTAGAGGAATATTTATTGCGTTCGGAATCGCCCATTCGGCGAATTCGTCGGGTTCGCGTACGTCGAGGAGAAATGGTGATTCGGCAGTACCTAAGTGCGATAGCAACGATTCGGCGGTTTTAACTTCGGGTGTGCTCACCGCCCCACCATAGGACGGAACGTCACGCAATCACATCGTCAATCACTAGCCCTCAACTGGCATTTACGCGCCGAGTAGGCGCTCAGTCATCTCCCAAACATCGGCGGCGTGCGAAGGATCGAGGGCGTACGGCATCACGCCCATGAACGGCATCGCGAGATCCATTGGGCCGGCCTCTTGACAATTTTCCAGATAAAGACCACCGATGTTCTGCAACTCGGTACCAGTAGCGGCCCACGTCGACGTTGATGCACCTTGCTCAACGTTCTTAAACATTGGATTGGGGTTGCCATCTTCGTCCGTGAAGCCTGCGGCCCGCTGCTCTTCGAGTGGCATGTGTTTTTGTAGACCGGTCATGATGCCCCCGGGCATCACGGCGTTGGCATAAATTCCGTCACCCGCGTAACGCTTGGTGAGTTCGACCGCAAAGAGAGCATTGGCCGTCTTGGACTGTCCGTAGGAGACCCACTTGTCGTAGGGGCGGTTCAGAAAGTTCGGATCCTCGAGATCAACGTCACTACGACGGTGAGCGCTTGAGGAGAGTGCGACCACACGAGCACCACCGCTCGCTCGTAGTGCTGGTAGGAGGCCTTGCGTCAGCAGAAAGTGTCCGAGATGATTTGTCCCGAATTGCAACTCAAATCCTTGCTTAGTCAGCCCTTGGGGCGTGGCCATAACACCGGCGTTGTTCACAAGAATGTGGAGCGGCTGACCACCTTCGACGTACGCAGCGCTTGCCGCACGAATTGATTCGAGGTCGGCGAGGTCCATTGGGATGAGTGTCACCTTCGACGCCAGTTCCACCCCCAGTGTGGCCAGAAGACTCTCACCTTGGCTAGGAGTGCGCAGCGCTACGGACACCTGGGCGCCGGCGGTCGCGAGTGCTCGAACAGTCTCGACGCCGATACCCGATCCCCCGCCGGTCACGAATGCATTACGACCGGTGAGGTCAACACCGTCAACCACTTCGAGGGCCGTTGAGTGATAACCGAATGGAGAAGTTATGGGCACGGGACTCCTGTCGCGAGTGAACAGGCTGACTCTACTCACCACGCTTCAACTCCAACATTCTCATAGTCGAAGCGGCGCGCAGCTTGGTTCGGACTCTCGGACCTTTTCGCTTTGCGGGAATTTACGTAGCATTGAACTGTGGAGCCTTACAAAATTCTTCTGTACTACCGCTTCACACCACTGGCTGATCCTGAGGCGATTCGCCTCTGGCAGTGGACGCTCTGCGACAGTCTTGGCCTCAAGGGGCGAATAATAATCTCCCAGCACGGAATCAACGGAACTGTCGGTGGACCTCTCAGCGCGGTGAAGAAATACATCCGCGCCACCAAGGAGTGGCCGGGCTTTAAGGACATCGACTTCAAGTGGTCTGAAGGCACCGGTAATGATTTTCCCCGCCTTGCGGTCCGCGTGCGAGATGAGCTGGTTTCCTTCGGCGCGCCACAGGACCTTCACGTTGACGAGTCCGGCGTAGTCAATGGCGGGCCGCACCTCTCTCCCGCCCAGGTCAACGAGTTGGTTGAAACGCGTGGCGACGAGGTGGTTTTCTTCGACGGGCGTAATGCCTTTGAGGCAGAAATTGGGCGGTTCAAGAACGCAATTGTGCCCGAGGTCGAAACAACGCACGACTTTGTCAAAGTCTTAGAGAGCGGCGCCTACGACCACTTGAAGGAAAAGCCCATCGTGACGTACTGCACCGGTGGCGTTCGCTGTGAAGTGCTGAGCAGCCTCATGCTGCAACGTGGTTTTCAAGAGGTCTACCAAGTGGAGGGCGGCATCGTCCGCTACGGCGAGGCCTTCGGCAACGAAGGTCTCTGGGAGGGTTCTCTCTTTATCTTCGACGGACGGATGAACCAGGAGTTCGGTCCCAATACCAAGGTCATCAGTTCGTGTGAGCGGTGCGCAGCACCGACAACGCAGTACTACAACTGCGCCAACTTGGCCTGCCGACAACTCATACTGCTCTGTGAGTCGTGCAGCACGTTGAACGGATCAACCAACTGCCAAGAACAGCACCACGGCGCGCGGTACCGATCCAAGCTCTAGCTGGCGGCCCCAGACGAAACAATCAACGTACCGAGGCACATTTCGTCACTCGAACCGTCGCCCCACGTGATGTAGCGCGGAGCCAAGTTCTTAGTCTGCGGATTCAACTTGCGAAGCGCAGGCGAGTAGGTGCACGTCAACTTGACGTAGTCACCCTGTGTCATCGTCACCGGATTCGCGAGCGTGTAGCCGAACTGGTTATCAAAGTTGTACGAGGGGACCACGAGCAGCGTCTGCGTGTTGGCGGGGGCACACGTGGCGTCTTGACGACAGAGCACAATGGTAAAGGCCTTGCCCAACATGTGCATGTGGGGCCAGATCTTGTGAATGGTCACTGGCGTATTTTCAGCAAAGCCCCACGTACAGGTCGCTGAGGTGGCATTGGGCGACGAACTATTCACCGGCAGAACGCCGCGATTGCATACCCACTCAATATTTTGCGCGAAGGATCGAGCTTCGGGGCCAAATCGCTTAGCCAAGTCGGCGAGTGAAGCCGTGTGATTGCACAGGGGGTACTTCTTGACATCGTTGTAGGGCGCGACGCACGGCAGAGCTGGAGCTGCCACGTACTGGCGCATGGTGAGAGGAGCCCGACTTGAGGTGGCCGCATTTTCGGACCAGACGTTGAGTTTCGACGTCACGGCCTTCTTGCCAGCGAGGGAGTTGTAGTGAATCTGAAGAACGATCAATGAGCCGGCAGGCACTGAAATTCCATAACCGGCCTCCATGGTGTCAGCACCGTGACCAGGCGACCAGCCGTAAAGCCAAGGAAGCGCAGAGAGCCCGCCCATAGACGTGGCACCGAGTGGCGACGAGAAGCACGTCCAACCCTTCGTACCCGTGCGGTCAAGAGCCTTGACTTGTGCCACCACCGACGGAGTGGCAATGTACGCAATTGCGTGGTGAAGCTCCTTCTTGTTCGCTTGCGACTTGGAGGTATCGGCAATGAACTCAGTCTTGGTCGTCATTTGATTCGTTACAAAGTGAGGGTCGATCCACGTGCAGCGATACTCATCATTGGCATCCTTAGGGGGCGTGGGGGCGTGAGTCACTGATGACGCGACATTCGGCGTCGTCGTGACGTGCGGCACCATGGCTGATTGGGCATTCGGCGTTCGCGCCAGACCCATGACCATCAAGGTGGCTGTCAAGAGGAATACCACAACTGAGTTCTTCTTCATGCCGTAACGATAACGAATTACCGCCACCATGGGCGGTCAGTGTTACATGATTGTGGCCCCGCCCTCTTCGAGGCCACAATCATTCCGCTATTCGCCGTCGTTAATGATTTTGTGGACCACCGCTGCCAAAACTCCACCAACGAGCGGGGCGAGAATGAAGAGCCAGACTTGGCTGAGGGCGGAACCCCCGACAAATAGGGCCGGTCCGAATGATCGAGCTGGATTCACCGATGTTCCCGTTACCGAGATGCCGAAGAGGTGGACGACGGTCAAGGTGAGACCGATAACTAGGCCGCCGACAGCCGAGGGGCCCTGCTTGCCCGTGACCACCAAAATGACATAGACGAAGAGTGCCGTCAAAAGCACTTCAACCAGAAATGCACCCGCGGCGGAAATCTGGATCATTGAGTGAGCCCCAAATCCGTCCGCTCCGAGCCCGATCGAATCACGGCGCCAGAGTGGCGACTGCTTGAAGGTCAGCCAAAGGCCCGCGGCTCCGATTACGCCTCCTGCGAATTGTGCAATCCAGTAGCCCAGCGCATCGCGGAGACTCATCCGCTTCGCCACGAGGATGCCCATGGTTACTGCTGGGTTCACGTGGGCGCCGGAAACTGGACCGATGGCATAGGCCAAGCCGGTGAGGACGAGACCAAAGGCCAGTGACGTGGCCACAATCCCAGCACCAGTACCGAACTCACTGTGCCACGACCCCAAGGTCAACACGGCCACGCCGCAGGCCACGTAGACCAACACCGCGGTACCAAATAACTCTGCACCAAATTTACGATTCATACACCACTCCTGTCATGTGCGATTGGCGAAGGCGCCGATCATCGCCAATCGTAGGAAGCGGCCTACTCCAAGTCGAGGATTTCGGACTGACCAACACCTACTGGCGAATTGGGCCGTACCTCAATGACGCCTAGGGCAATCAGTACAAACATCGTGGGGATGAATGGGAGCCAGTATCGAGGATCGGGAGCCGACGAATAGGCCACCGCGCTCGCGAGCCCCAAGAGCTGCGATAGTGCCACAGCCAGCATTGCGAGCTCTCGACGACTGAAGGACTTGATTCGCCAACCCCCCAATGAACGTCGCTTCATCCCGAGAGCCAGGAGCAATCGAGCTCCGACTGCCGTCAACCCAATCCATAACAGATGATTGGGCAGCATGATGTTGTCATTAGCGGTCCGCATCAGCGAGTTGGGGAATGGCGATTTACTCGTGGGGTCGTGAGATCCAAACCACGTTCGCCAGTTTGGGTACAGCCGGTTACGACGGACCTCTGAATTCAGAAACACCACCGCCGGTTCGAACTGTTCGAACTGGCGCTCACGCATTACCTGCCAGGCAATGGATCGGCCCATTTCTCGTGCGACAATCGCGGGATGTTGCGCAATGGCGCGCATGACGAGTGTGCCGAGTTCCTGCGACGTTGGACCGAGTTGATCTTGGTACTTCAACAAGAGCCTGCGCATCTGCGCGTCAAACATCGGGGCCAGATTCAGGCCGGGAACGGGGACGAACTCTTGATTACGACAGGCCTTCTTGACGATGGCCCTGGTGAGCTGGGTCGCATGAGGGATGCGATCACAAGGAATAATTGGCGACCAGCGATAGACCAGTGTTGGATTGGCAATTGGGTTGTAGCTCGAGACTCCGTACACGCGCTCGTGGAGGTTAAATACCGGCAGACTGGGGGCCAGAAACAGGACTGGCATGGCGGCCATAAGTGCCACTCGAACCGTCCACGATGTCCAGGAATCGCGAAGCTTCCAACGCTCGCGTAGCACCAGCGCGACACTCGCTACGGCCAGCGAGAGGCCCAGCGCAAGCAAGCTCGCCGCGTGCACCGATACCGCGAGACCGAATGTCGCTGCGCCGAGAGCAAGCATCAAGGCTTGCAACCAGTGGTTGCGCACCTTCATTGTCGCCACCACAGCAAATGTTCCAAGCGTCACGAGAGCCAACTCGATCGATTCGGTCAAAATCGCTCGCTCCATGAAGACAAGGTGAGGAATCGATGCGAAAACCATCGCCAGTACCAGTGCAATGTTGGGTCGCGTCAACAAGCGCAGGGTGGCGAAGACGAGGACGCTACTGACCACACCCAAGATGAGCTGAACAATCAGCACCCGATGCTCGGACATGTGGTGATTGGTAAGAAAGTCCCAGATATGTTGCACGGTGTACGAATGGCCGCTCCTGCAAGGATTATCCGGACGAACAGGCCAGTAGCACATTGAGTCTGGGAAGTAGGCGGCGCCGGCACTACTGCTCCACCACGAGAGTCGAACCTTGAGGGCGACAGCAATGACGAGGAGTACTCGCCACGGAAGCCACGCGAGCGAAATTCGTGGCTTATTCATGATGAATCAGGCTACCGGCTTCAAACTTGCCCTATCTTTGGAGGCAATTGTTAGGGGCTGAGCGAACCATGGAACTCAAATTAATTACAGCAATCATCAAGCCATTCAAGATTGATGACGTTAAGGCTGGGCTAAAGACTGTTGGCGTAGACGGATTGACCGTTACCGAAGTGCACGGCTTTGGCCGTCAACGTGGACACACCGAGGTGTACCGCGGCGCCGAGTACGAGATTGATTTTGTTCCCAAGTTGAAGCTCGAGATCATTACGAACGCGAATCAAGTTGATGAAATTGTCAACGCCCTCGTTGCCAGTGCATCTACCGGCTCCATCGGTGATGGAAAGATTTGGGTCTCCCCCCTTGAAACGGTCGTCCGAGTTCGCACCGATGAGCGCGGCTCTGACGCGATTTAGGAGTGATGGCCATGAATACAACTGACACGCTCTGGGTAATTCTCAGCGCCGCACTCGTCCTCTTTATGACTCCCGGGCTGGCCCTCTTTTATGGCGGCATGGTTCGCAGCAAGAACGTTCTCGCGATAATGATGAACAGCCTCGCCGCCATGGCCGTTGTTACCGTCATCTGGGTCGCAATCGCCGGCTCTTTGTCATTTGGCGATGATCTGGGAGGAGGGCTCCTCGGCAACCTCTCCCTCGCTGGACTTGCCCATATTCCTTCTTCGCTTCCCGGTCTTTCCGGAGTTCATGCCTCATCGCTCTCGGTCTTGCTGTATCAGATGATGTTCGCCATCATCACGGCTGCGCTGATCAGTGGCGGTACCACGGACCGCATCAAATTCTCCTCCTTTGTCGTGCTGATTTCCATCTGGACGGTGGCCGTCTACGCCCCACTGGCCCACTGGGTATTCAGCCCGAACGGCTGGCTGGCCCATCGAGGAGTGTTGGACTTTGCCGGTGGCACGGTTGTTGAAATCAACTCGGGATTCTCGACGCTCGCGGTGGTCTTGGTACTCGGCCCACGTAAGGGGTGGCCCCGCGACTCCATGACCCCCCACTCCGTGCCCCTCAGTCTTTTGGGCCTCGGCATTTTGTGGTTTGGCTGGCTGGGATTCAACGGGGGATCATCTCTTGCGATGAACGATGTTGCCGTTTCAGCGGTGCTCAACACCCAGCTCGCAGCCGCGGCCGGTCTCATCGGCTGGCTCATCTACGAGCGGACGACCGAGCACTACGCCACGACACTGGGGGCCGCATCGGGTGGTGTGGCTGGGATGGTTGCCATCACGCCGTGTGCCGGGTTCGTACAGCCCTACGCCGCGTTGATTATCGGACTCATCGCGGGACTGGCCTGCGCCAAGGCCGTGCGCATGAAATTCAAACTCGGCATCGACGACTCGTTAGACGTCCTCGGTGTTCACGGCGTCGGTGGAGTGATTGGCATGGTCCTCCTGGGGCTCTTCGCCACCAAGTCCATCAACCCAGCCGGTGCCGATGGTCTTCTGCAGGGCGGTGGGTTCGCGCTGTTGGCTGACGAGTTGCTCGCCATTGTCGTAACGGCATCCTTCGCCTTTGGGGTCACGTGGCTCATTGCTCAGGCGATTTCTAAGACCATCGGACTGCGCGTTAGCGAGGAAGATGAGTTGAAGGGTCTCGACCTCACCCAGCACGCCGAGAGCGCCTATTCGGGTGGTGGTTCGGGTCGCTTCAGTAGTTAAGCGATGTGGAGTGCTCGAGAGAGCGCTGCCATGTGTTCCATAAGAATGCGCTTCGAGACATCGGCCTTGGGCTCCAGGATGCTGCCGTGGAACGTTCCGGGGTAGGCGTGGAGCTCAACGTGCACTCCCGAACGCATGAGCGTCATGGCGTAGGCAATACCTTCGTCACGGAGCGGATCGAACTCCATTACCGAGATGTAGGCCGGGGGAAGATTCTCCAACGTTTCGGCGCGAGCCGGAGCGGCGTAGATGGGTACATCACCAGCGAGGCCTCGGAGGTAGTACTGCCAACTCAGTTCGGCGTTCGGACGATTCCATACCGGCGTGTCAACAAAGGCCACCATGCTGGCTGTTTCGAGTCGATCGTCGAGTTCGGGAATATCCAAGAGCTGGAAGGCAATTGGTAGTTGCGCGCCATCGCGATTGAACAACGCTAAGCCCGCCGCCAGACCGGCACCGGCCGAAGTTCCAAAGAGGACGACCCGATCCACGTCAATGCCGAGCGTGGCCGACTCGGCGTGAATCCACTGGAGCGCAGCGGCGCAGTCCATCAGCGCCGCGGGATAGGGATGCTCGGGGGCCAAGCGGTACTCAACCGAGACGAAGACGGCGGGAAGGAACTGGGCAAAGTTGACGGTGATCGGCAAATCGGTCAACACGCTGCCAACGGCAAATCCTCCGCCATGGATACGGAGCACGCACGGGGCGTTAGCGGTCACGTTGGTGGACCGATAGACGTGGACGGTCACCGGTGGCTCGCCCGGTAGGCCCGGAATCTCGTGCGAGCTGATTGTTAGGCCGACCGTATTGAGGGAGGCGGCCACCCGCTCGCCATTGGCCGCCTGAAAAGAACGGGCCGCTTCGATATCGGTAAAGGTTGCCGAGGTGGGCAGCAACTGCAGAATGGCCTCGTACTCGCCGTCAAAGTCGTAACCCATGGAGGAATCCTACGAGTTGGTCGTGGGCACCGAAGGCTTGCGGAAGACCGACAGCACCTTGTCGTCATCGATAAAGAAGGCCGTCACGGCCCCGAGAAAGGCGAAGATGCAGGTCCACATAAACGGCACCTTGTAGGCGTTGTAGGCGTAGGCCAAATCGTGCACCTGTGCCGGAATCTTGTCGAGTTGAGCCATCAGCACTGAGATCAACACAGCGATTCCCAGCGAACTCGCCACCTGCCGCTGAGTCGAGAACAGGGCGCTCGCCCGTCCCGTGTCGAGGGGTTGAATCTGCGAGAAGGCGGCGGCCTGGAGCGGGATGAAGACAAAGGCCCAACAGAGACCTCGACCGAAGAGAATGACGCGGTAGACCCAGAGATTCGTCTCCGGGGTTGTCCACATCAGTAACAACATGACAAAGCCGGCGACAATGAGGCCAATAGATATGAGTCGACGCGGACCTACTTTGGGGTAGAGCTTGCGAGCCACTTGACTCATCAAGATCACGCCGATGGCCTGAGGAAATGTGGTGAGGCCAGAGTCCGTTGGCGAGAGTCCTCGCACGCCCTGAAGCATTAGCGGCATGATCAACACCAGGCCGAAGAAACTGGCGGTCGCGAAGACCGACGTGATGTTGGTCATAGTAAAGACACGATCGCGAAAGAGACGGAGGGCCAAAATGGGCTCGGCGATGCGTCGCTCCACCAAAATGAGCAGTGCCCCGAGCGAAATACCGAGTGCGAGCGAGAGCAACACCGGTGTCGAATTCCACCCTTCCACCGCGACTTGATTCAGCCCGTAGAGAATTGCACCGAGCGACAGCGCGGAGAGAACGAAGCCGGCCGGGTCGAACTTCCCAGCGGCCTCATGCTGATACTCCTTCAAGCGCAAGACGCCAATGACGAACGCCAGGATGCCAAAAGGCAGATTGACGAAAAATATCCAGCGCCAACCCAACCCGTCAGTGATGAATCCGCCGAGCACGGGACCGGTCGCGGGAGCCAGGAGCGTCGGAATAGAGAGGAGTGCTCCGACCTTGGCGCGTTCCATCGGTGGATACTCCCGGTAGAGCATGGCCGTACCGACCGGCGCCATCATGCCGCCACCAATTCCCTGCAGGAAACGGAAAGCCGTCAGCTGGTCGATGGAGCTAGCGGCGCCACAGAGCATGGAGGCGACTGTGAACGTAAACAGCGCAAAGAGAAAGATTTTTTTGGTTCCGAACTTGTCACCGAGCCAGCCGGAGGCGGGAATCCAGATGGCTAGCGACATGAGGTAACCCAAGACGACCCACGCCAAGTCCGTAGGAGTCCCGTGATGAAAATCGTTACCGATGGCGGGAAGCGCCGTATTGACAATGGTGCCGTCCATGATGTCCATGAACATCGCGATGACAAACACTGTGGCAACGGCCGCACGATCGCTGATGGCGTAGATTCCTCTGCCTCGAATTTCCGTCATTTATGCCTTTCGCAACCACCGAAACTTAGTTGTTCCAGGCATCAAAGACTCATCTCTTGGCAATCTTGGATTTCCCTAGCGTCAATTTTAAACGACAACGTTTACTAACTTCTGAAGGCGGAGCAAGTTAACTGGTTAACGCCTAGGCGCTCCCGCAATGCGAATAGCGGCAGCTCCGACTACTAACACTGCGAGAGCTAGTCCTGATGAAAGCGGCAGGCCTGCATAGTGAATGACTCGAGTGGGAAATCCACCGAGCCCCGTAGCGGAGAACATTAGGAGAGAAGCACCGCACAGGGTCACCCCTAGACCGATGGCAATTCCAGACCAACGAGTCGTCAATTGGGGCATGCGCGACGTAGCGTCCCAGAGTGGGAGGGGTGTATTTTCCAGCACCCAGAGAACTCTGACAATCAACAGCACCATTGCAATGAACGCAAGCAAGTGAACCGGCCACCAGTACCAGTAGTTCGCCCCAGCTGCAATAACCCCATGAGAAAGCTTGACGTGACCACCGAATCCGGTCAGCCGCTCCAGCACCACGAGCAAGATCAGCATGGGGAGGTGCCACAGATAGAGGGTCATCGCCACGGTGTTTATGAGCACGGCATAGCGCCAAGCTCGGTCTCGAGCAAAAAACTTGCGAAGCGGAACCACACAACTCATCGCAATCATGCATATGACCAGCGAATGAACCATCAGCGGAACTGTCGGTGGTGCCATATTGGAAACTTGCTCGCCAGGCATTCCAACCATTGAAAGGGGGTAGTGAGCAAGCTTCACAATCAGCAAATTGGTCACTAGCCCGCCCATCGCCATCAGGCCAGCAATCCAACTCTTTGGCGGACGTTCGACGTACCAAATCCCAAGTTGAGCGGCGAAGCACCAAACTACGACAAAATTTATTAACCCCAAAGCGCTGGGGCCATGCAATCCAAACCGAGCAATATCAACAATTACGGCTATGACTACGAGCATGATCATCGTGCTGTACGGCCGATTCTGATGAAGATTGAAGAAAATGGGCCCCAACGCAGTCACAATGAGGTAAGCCCCTAGAAACCAGAGCAGCTGTGTTGTAAGAAGGAGCAGCGGTGCCGTCACGTTGATGGGGCCAAAATGTGCGACAACGAGTGCTGTTGGAGCCATGATCGCGAAATAAACCCA
>CALAYR010000056.1 GCA_937894805.1 uncultured Acidimicrobiaceae bacterium
GATCTACACAGGCGAAGACACTCTTTCCCTACACGACGCTCTTCCGATCTCGTGCCGAGGCCAACCGGGCTGGAGGTGAGCGTCTGGCCAGTCGCCGCGATGGTTTCGTAGACCGAGCTCGTGCCGAGAATCACGGTGCCGCCGTTGACGGTGAGATTGCCGTTGAACGTGTTGCTGCCGGTGAGTTCCACCGAACCGGTGCCGGCGAGCACGAGGCCCGCGGCGGAACCGAAGGAGTTCTTAACCAAGCCGGACAGCACCAAGCTCGTGGGCGCGAGGCCCGAGGTGGTGATGGTGCGGTCAAAGCCCGCCAGTTCCCACGGCGTGGAGATGGTCGGGACGTAGAGGGTGTTGTCGTTGACGACGGTGACGGCGCCGGTCGTGCCGCTGATCGCCATATTGCCGGTGCCCGAGACGGTGATGGCCGAACCGGTAGCGAGGTTGGCCGGCTGGTTGAGCGTCAACGAAGCGATGGTGTTGGAGCCAGCGCCGAGGTTGAACGTGCCGGAACCATTGATGGTCACGGTGGAGGTGGGACCGAAAGAACCCGAGGCCGCCGTCGCGGTGAGGCCAAACATCGTGTTCATCTTGTCGACGTTGACCGTGCCGCCGTTGATGACCAAGTTGCCCGGCAGCAGCGTGCCGCCGAAGATACCACCGGTGCCGGCCGTGCCGTTACCCAGCTGGAGGGTGCCAGCGTTGACGTAGGTCGTGCCCGAGTAAGTATTGGAGAACAACGTGCCCAGCGGGGCGCCGAAGGTGATGGTCGCTCCGGCGGAGATGTTCGCCGTGGTAGCCGCCGAGAGCGTGACAGTGTTGCCGGATACCGCCGCGACGGTCGCTCCGACCGGGATGCCTGCGCCGATGACCGACTGACCGACGGCCACGCCGGCGGCATTCTGCAGGGCCAGCGCCGTGACGCCTGTGTTCGTGGCGGCGGCCGGAGTCGTCAGACCAAGCGGGGCCAGGCCGAAGAAGAGGTTACCGGTCGCAGAAGCGGTCGCGTTGTTCGACAGGGTCACGCCGGTCGTGCCGGACGAAATATTGATGTTGCACTATTGGGATGATCTGACGATTGAGCAAATCGCCACCACTACGGGCGCGACCGTAAACGCCGCCTCGGTCCGTCTTTCGAGGGCGCGCAAGCGATTTCGAGAGGCCTTTGCCAAATTTGAAGAATCATGAAATTTTTTACGTTGTGGCGACATAACTAAGTACTGAAGGGAATACAGAATGACTAATGAATTCGACCGACTCCGAGCTGCTAACCCGGCAACTGACGCCACCTATGAGCACGGTGACTTGGCTGCTGTTGCCCGTCGCGCTGCATTGCCAACGCCGAATGCACCCACTCGATTCGCACAGGGCTTCCGCCTCAAGATGGCCTCCGCGGCCATGGCGGCCACCCTTCTGACTTCTGGCGGGATTGTCGCTTTGGAGTCCAGCTCATCGCCACTGCCAATCTTGAGTCTCGGGGCGAATTCTTCTTCCACTGCACCCAAGTCGGAAAGTCTCCCCACGCCGGGAGGGCTCAGTGATTCGAAGATTGCCGGCGGTAGTCAAAGTTCCATGAGGATCTGGGGAACCTACGAATTCACAGCATCAGACTCCCTTTCAAGTGCGCCGAGCCAGGCACCCGTCTACAGGGTTTCCGGTGTTAGCGATGGCGACAGCCTGGCTATCGCTCTGGCCAAGGCGCTAGGTGTTTTTGATGCGACCGTGGATGTCAGGGTGACTGATGGTTACGGCGGGATGCCCATGAAGTGGTACGAGTACGCGACTGACAATGGATCCATCTCGGTGACTGTCAGCGAGCAAGGCGCCACAACGTGGTACTTCTCGTCGCCGGCCGTGGTAACCCCGAGCGACAATTCTCTCAACGTAAACACCCTTACCAAGCGTGAATTGGCTTCGTGGTCGAATGGCGTGATTGACAGTCTTCGATTCGACCTTTCCCTTGGCGATGCGACATATTCGATCTATGGCGACCAGGGGAGCGTTAGCTACCAGGTGCTCGTCGATGGCATTGTGACCGACATGTCCGTGTCACTCGGGTTCAACAACGAAGGAGCGGTGCTCTGGGCAAATGGAACCGTGGCGACGTTTGATCGTGTGGGGAACTACCCGTTGATTTCCGAGACCGCTGGTGTTGACAACTTGTCCACCGGCTCGCTGTACGGCGGCAGTCCAGTTGCCAAGTCTGACGCCGCCGCCGGCTGGTATGGCGATAGCCCTGAACTTTCTTCGACTGACACGGAGACCGTCGTAGTGCCGCCAGTGATCAAGGTGTTAATTACTTCGGCCACAGTGCATCTCAGTACACAGCAATTAACCGACGGGACCGTCTGGTTAATCCCGACATTCTCGTACTCCGGTACGACCACCAATGAAGACGGCACCACAATGGAATCCACGTGGAGCACGATTGCGGTCGATCCTGACTACCTCAAGATCTCAGTGCGTCCTTCCCCGATTGTCTACTAACTAACAACAACTGGGGTTCAGAGTCAACGAACTGACCCGCTTGCGTTCTAGGCTCACTCCGTGGATATTTCAGTCGAAAACATTGGTGATGTAGCACTCGTCCGTTGGAACGATGGTCAGAATCGAATCAATCTTGATTCGATAGATCGTCTTCGCTCGATCTTTCGGGAATTGGCCGAACGTGACGGGCAACTGGCGGTCGTGTGGACTGGTGCGGACAAGTTCTTCTCGAACGGCTTGGACCTCGATCGTTTTGGTAACAACCCTGAAGAGATGGGAGAGACTCTTCTTCAACTCGATCGGCTCTTCGGCCAACTCATGGTCTTCCCCGGGTATCTGATTGCGGCGCTCAACGGCCACACCTTTGCGGGCGGCGCCATGTTGTCGCTTACGGCCGACTACCGAATCATGCGAAGTGACCGCGGTTACTGGTGCCTTAATGAAGTAGACATCAACATGTTCTTACCCCCAAACATGGCCGACGTCGTACTCGCCAGGTTGCCGAAAAATTCTGCGCTCGAAGCGATGAACACCGCTCGCCGGTACTCCGCAGCGGAGGCCAAGGAGGCGGGGATTGTGGAAGCGATTGCCGAAGGCGATGACGTCCTGGCGAAGGCGTTGGAGTACGCCGCTGTGATTGCTCAAAAGAACCGTCGGGGTATTGCCACCCATAAGGAGTACATCTTCGGCGACTTGGCGCGCCAACTGCAGGCTTAAGCCAACCAACCCATGTCTTGTGCAATCTGCACGGGATCGGCAATCACTAGACCGGAGTGCAGTTGTAGCGTCCGGATCAATCCCGCCGCTTCAAAGAGGGACTCGTGCGTACCGGTATCGAGCCACGTCGTCGTGCGCGGCAAGATATCGACGCGTAGTTCACCGAGTTCGAGATAAACATTGTTGAGCGCGGTGATTTCGATCTCACCCCGAGCACTGGGCTTGAGCTCTTTGGCGAAAGCGCTGGCACGTTCGTCGTAAAAATAAATTCCGGGAACTGCATAGTTGCTCTTGGGAGCGACGGGCTTTTCCTCGAGCGACAAGACGCGACCAGATTCGTCGAACTCCACTACTCCGTAGGAGGTGGCGTCGGCAACTTGGTAGGCAAAAATCTGGGCTCCTGAGACGTTGTTGAACTTTTGGAGTTGCGTGCCGAGTCCAGGTCCGTAAAAGAGATTGTCGCCGAGAATTAGACAGGACTTTTGACCGCCAAGGAACTCTTCGCCAATGATGAAGGCTTCGGCCAGTCCATTAGGTGCGAGCTGGGTGGCGAAGGTGATGGAGATTCCGAACTGTGATCCGTCGCCGAGTAACCGTTCGAATGCAGGTCGATCATGCGGGGTGGTGATAATCAGGATCTCGCGAAGACCGGCCAGCATCAGGGTGCTGAGGGGGTAATAAATCATGGGCTTGTCGTAAATAGGCAGGAGTTGCTTCGAAACGGCTTTAGTAATGGGGTGTAGCCGCGTTCCGCTGCCACCCGCCAGAATGATTCCCTTCACGTAACTAGTCTAGGTCTGGTATTTCGAAGGTTCAGTTGAGGGGAAATGTCGTGAAGCTCGTGATTACAGGTGCGGCCGGATTTATCGGCTCACGGCTCGCGGAACGCAGCCTGGAAGAGGCTGAACGGCTGGGCTACAACAGCATTGTTCTGCTCGACGCATTGACCTATTCGGGTCGTCGCGAGAATATGGACGCCGTTCTTCGTGATTCTCGCGTGACCTTTGTTCACGCCTCGATTAATGATGCCGAGATGGTCGACGAGGTTTTGGCAGGAGCACATTCGGTTTTGCACCTAGCGGCAGAGAGTCACGTAGACCGCTCGATCCAGGGTGCCCAGCCCTTCTTTATTACCAATGTTCTCGGAACGCAGCAGTTGCTCGAGAGTTCCCGCCGCGGTGGTGTTAGCAAGTTCGTCCACGTTTCAACTGATGAGGTCTACGGCTCAATCGACGAAGGCTCGTGGCGCGAAGACCACATCCTGGAGCCCAACTCGCCGTACTCGGCAAGTAAGGCCGGCTCCGACTTGGCGGCTCTGGCGTATCACACGACCTTTGGGCTGGACGTCAGCGTTACGCGTTGATCCAACAACTATGGTCCACGTCAGTATCCGGAGAAAGTGATTCCTCTCTTTGTGTCTAACTTGATTGACGGCATCAAGGTTCCGCTCTACGGCGATGGTCTCAACGTCCGCGACTGGCTCCACGTTGACGATCACTGTCAGGGAATTTTGAAGGTTCTCGAAGGCGGCCGGTCAGGCGAGATTTACAACATCGGCGGCGGCACCGAACTGACCAACTACGAAATCACGTTGAAGCTGCTGGAGCTGTGTGGTGCAAGCACCGACATGATTGAGCCCGTGGCTGACCGCTTGGGCCACGACCGTCGTTACTCAGTGGACTGCACCAAGATTTCGACCGAACTCGGGTACCAACCCCTCGTTCCCTTTGAGGCCGGCCTCGAAGACACGGTGCGCTGGTACTACGACAACGAAGCATGGTGGCGCCCACTGAAGGCTGTGAAGAGTTGAACCTCGAAGAGCTTTCGATTGCTGGTCTCTTCAAAATGACCTCACCCGTTTGGGGCGATGATCGAGGATTTTTTCGCGAGTGGTTCAAATTGCCCGATCTCAACGAGGCGGGCATCGACTTCACCGCCGCCCAGGCCAATCTTTCAAGATCGGCTCGCAACGTAGTTCGTGGTCTCCACTTTTCGGTGGCCCCCGAAGGTCAGGCCAAGGTCGTTACCTGTGCCGAGGGCGAACTGGTTGATGTGATGGTGGACCTCCGAGTCGGCTCACCAACCTTCGGCCAGACGGAACTAGTCACCCTGCGCGGCGGAGACGGAGTTTCGCTCTACCTTCCTTCAGGTATTGGCCACGGCTTCTGTGCAACGAGTGATGAAGATCGGAAGAGCACACGTCTGAACTCCAGTCAC
>CALAYR010000057.1 GCA_937894805.1 uncultured Acidimicrobiaceae bacterium
TGGAACGCTCCGGTCACCTTGGACTTCGGTAGTGCGGCGGTGAGCTCGCCGGCCATTGATCCGCGGGCCGGCACCAGGGGCACCAACTCTCGACCCTGCTTCTGCAAGGCGTTGACCATCGAAATAACGACCTTGTCGGCCAGTGCACTTCGGAGCGGGACAACGGTGCTGACGGCCGAATCCCAGGGAGTGGCGACAATCACGATGTCGGCCTGCGCCGCAGCCTCGTTGGTTCCGCCCGAGATCTCACCCTGTCCGCGATACACGAGCGCAGCGGCAACTTCGGCGGCGCGACTCTCTTCGCGTGAACCGAGCACGACGCGGTAGCCCGCGCTCGCCAAACGAACGGCCAATCCTCGACCGGCCGGTCCGCTTCCACCAATGATGCCAATTGAACTATTCACCTCACTAGTTAACCGGAAAGCGAGGGGTACGCTGACCATCGTGGGAATTCTCTCCGGTCACCGCATTCTCGTTACGGGCGTCCTAACGGATGACTCCCTGGCCTACGGAATTGCCGAGCGAGCATTGGCCGAAGGCGCCGAAGTCCTGCTTTCCGGTGCCGGTCGCGGCATGTCGCTCACCAAGCGCATGGCCAAGCGGCTCGGTATTAGCGAAGAGGTCATAGAACTCGACGTGACTGATGAGGCCCAAATCCAGGCGGCCGCCGCTTCGTTAACCGAACGGTTCGGTCGACTCGATGGACTCGTCCACGCGATTGGCTTCGCTCCCGAATCGGCCCTCGGCCACGGGATGCTGGCGACTCCCTTTGCTGATGTGGCTACGGCCTTTCACATCTCGACCTATTCGCTCGCCGCTCTCGTCGGGGCCTTCCGACCACTCCTCCAAAAGAGCACCGCCGTCGGTGGCGCCTCGGTGGTCGCACTCGACTTTGACGCCACCCGGGCCTACCCGATGTACGACTGGATGGGCGTGGCCAAGGCCGGACTCGAATCGCTTGGCCGTTACCTGGCGCGAGAAGTAGGACCCGACAAGATTCGGGTCAACATGGTCGCGGCGGGTCCAATTCGAACCATGGCGGCCCGATCGATTCCCGGTTTCTCGCAGTTCGAAGACAGCTGGTCCGACCGTGCTCCCCTCGGCTGGGACGTCCGAGATGCCTCGGCCGTGCACGACACCACGATCGCCGTGCTCTCCCCACTCCTTCGTGGCACCACGGCCTCGATTATCTACGTCGATGGTGGTGCCCACGCCATGGGTTAGACCCACGGCCAAACCACGCTCCGTGCGTACAATCTCCCTGTGTCATTTACATCCGACGGTTTCGATCTGGCTACGCCAGTCCACCGTCGTCGACGCGGACTCACCTCTCGCCGCTACACCCTCGCGCTGATTCTGGCCGACTACCTAAGCGCCTGGGCCGGTTTCATACTCGGGCTTTTCCTGCTCAACATGGTGACGCGCAACGCCTTTAACCGGCTCGACCACTTTGACTACAACATTCGCCACGCGGTGTGGTTCCCAATCGGTGTCGTCGTCGCCATGGCGCTGACCTCGGGCTATCGGATCAGTCGACGCAGTCCTACGCAGAACGCCTTCTCCTCCTTCCGCGAATACGTCATGGCGGCCAGCCTCGGGGGCTTCTTGGCCATGACGCTCAGTTACGTTGCTCACCACTACACCCAGTGGGAGATTCAAGTACCGACCCAACTGATTTTGGGCGTCATGGTTTCAACCTTCACCATTGCGATGTCGCGAGCCGTGCTTCGCAGTGTCGTCATGGCGCGACGGCCCGTGCGCATCGCAGTCCTCGACGACGGAGGCAGCTTCCAGCGAATCGCCACCCATCTCCACCTCCAGCGTGGCATCACGCTCTACGGTCGCATCGCGCTTGACGAACGCGACACCGAGGGCGTTATTGGCCACATCGGCGAGATTGAGCGAATCGCCGAGGAGTACAACCTCGACCGCGTCATCTTCGGTTCGATCAGCAATATGACCCCCGAGATTGCGTACTGGTATCGCCG
>CALAYR010000058.1 GCA_937894805.1 uncultured Acidimicrobiaceae bacterium
ATGAGCAGTGTCGGCGCGGAGACGAGGCAAACCACCCATCCAAGCGTGAGCGCAGCCGAGCTCGGGTGAATCTTGTCCCGCAGCAGGACTATCGCCATGCCGCCTAGCCAAAAGAGCATTGTCGTTATCCATGGACGAAGCGACAGACCACTTAGGGCGAGAGCGCTACCAATCACCCAGAAAATGCCAGCGAGCGATGCCGCCATCTGCAGGAGGCGATCTCGGTTACGCCACAGCGCAAACGACAACCCTGTGAAGAAGAGTGATGTAACGAACTGCGCGACGTCGTCGGAAGGTTTTATGTATCGAGTGACGAGGAGTGCGACGAATCCAGTAGCGCACGCTGTGCCAAATGCCAGCAGGACTCCCCCGATGCGTTCCCAGGCTTTGCCACCGAGTCGCATCACGCGACCACCCAGAGCGAGCGAGGCCACCGCGACGAGTCCTAGGGCGATCAGCCGAACACCCGTGGTTCGAAAACTCTGCAGCACGAGCGTTGTGCCAGAGGCCACGGTGAAGACCATCGCAAGGTAGGCCATTACCTCGGCCAGCGGAGACAGTGCGGCCGCATAGGCAGGTGGCGTGGACGGCGCCACTTGGGCGCCTTCAAAGAGAACGATGGCCTCGGCCTGTTCTCGAGTGATGAGTTGAGCGTCCAGCCACTCTCGTGACTTGCCGGACCAGTCCACATCGGAAATTCTGCGTCGCTTCACACCTCATTACTAGTGCAAACGAGCGACATTCGAAGGGCAGCCCGACATGGTGCTCCTCGACGCAGCGCCCCCGGCAGGAGTCGAACCCGCAACCTGATGGGTAGAAACCATCTGCTCTATCCAGTTGAGCTACAGAGGCGTGACCTAAAGCGTACCGACCCATTGCGGAATTTCCGGAGTCGTGCGTCCGTGGGCTCACTACGGAGACTCCAGTAAACCGGCCATTGTCTCGATATGGCATACTTGAAGGGCTTGGTGGGCGTAGCTCAGCTGGTTAGAGCGCCGCGCTGTGGCCGCGGAGGTCACGGGTTCAAGTCCCGCCGTCCACCCCAAGTAGATGGCAAAACCGGTCGCTTCGGCGGCCGGTTTTGTCGTTTCTACCGGTTGGACGAGTCGGTTGTGGCGAGTAGATTTTCTCCCGTACGTCAAGATGGCGTTTACAACTGAGAACTAAGGGGGATCCATGACCATCGTCAAAGATTCGTTCTATATCAACGGTGAATGGGTAAAGGCTTCGTCCAACGAAACACTGCCCGTTACCTCGTCGGGCACCGGCGAGCTCTACGCCACGATTCCAGTCGGCACCGTCGACGAAGCGAACCGTGCCGTTGAAGCTGCTTCGGCCGCCTTTACGGCGTGGGCCAACACGAGCCCCAAGGAGCGCGGCGAGTTCTTGATTCGCATCTCCGAGAAGTTGGCTGAGAAGGCTGACCTCATTGCTGAGACCATTGCCAACGAAGTGGGCATGCCTCTCGGCCTCGCGAAGGGCATCCAGGCCGGTATTCCCGTCGCCACATTCGCCGACAACGGCCAACGCGCCATGGACTTCGAGTGGGAAGAAGAAGTTCTGAACTCCACCCTCGTGCGTGAACCTGCCGGTGTCATTGCGGCCATCACGCCGTGGAACTACCCACTGCACCAAATCGCCAACAAGGTTGCCGCTGCGCTCGCCGCAGGTTGCACCGTGGTCTTGAAGCCCAGCGAAGTGGCCCCAATCAACGCCTTCATCCTCGCGGACATCATTCACGAAGTTGGTTTGCCAAAGGGTGTCTTCAACCTCATCACCGGAACTGGTCCAGTAGTCGGCGAAGCGATTGTCGCTCACCCTAAGACTGACATGATCTCCTTTACCGGTTCCACCGGTGCCGGCAAGCGCGTCATGGAGATTGCCTCGAAGATGGTCAAGCGCGTGTCGCTGGAGCTCGGTGGCAAGTCCGCCAACATCATCCTGGAAGACGCCGACCTTGCTCGCGCCATTCCTGACGCCATCTTTAAGTGCTACCTCAACTCGGGTCAGACCTGCTCAGCGCTCACGCGCTTGGTTGTCCCCCGCTCGAAGTTGGCCGAGATTGAAGACCTCGCCGTTGCTTCGGCCGCCGGCTTCCAGCCTGGTGACCCCATCACCGGTGGCACCTTGATCGGACCCCTTGTGAGTGAGGCACAGCAGACCCGCGTGCGCAACTACATCAACAAGGGCATCGACGAAGGCGCTCGCCTCATCATGGGTGGAACCGAGCAGCCTGAAGGCCTGCCTCGCGGTCACTACGTACAGCCGACGATTTTCTCGGGCGTCACGAACGACATGACGATCGCCCAAGAAGAGATTTTTGGCCCCGTCCTTTCCATCATCCCCTACGACACCGAAGAAGAGGCCATCGCGATTGCAAACGACTCGCTCTACGGTCTCTCCGGTGGAGTCTGGGCCGGCACGCCAGAGAAGGCTTTCGAAGTGGCTCGCAAGATCCGCACCGGTCAGGTTGAAGTCAACGGTGGAGGATTCAACATCTTCGCCCCCTTCGGTGGCTACAAGCAGTCCGGCATTGGCCGTGAGCTTGGCAAGTACGGCTTCGAGGAGTTCCTCGAAGTAAAGGCCATTCAGAAGTAACTGTCCTCACCAAAAAGGGGCGCCGGGAAACCGGCGCCCCTTTTTGCGTTTTCGCGATGAATCACAAGTTGATATGTGTCGTACCGGCTAATATCGCAATGCGCCTCTAGCTCAACGGCAGAGCAATGGACTCTTAATCCACAGGTTTCGGGTTCGAATCCCGAGGGGCGCACCAGGAAGGGCCCGCACAACAGTGCGGGCCCTTTTCCGCGTTCCAAGAGTTCTCGGCTGCACCCTGCCTCGTTTTGCGGCAACGCAAGGTTAGGGTTGCCGTGATCCCTGGTAGGAGAGTCGCCTCGTTTGGGCTGGACGGCCGATGTGCTGTCGCCCCGTGCAGGCTCGACGTCTCTACCGACCTCTGATCACGCTTCCACCGTGGAAGTGAATCGCTAGAGGAGTCCCCATGGCCGAAAAGTCACCCAGTGCCCGCAACAACAAAAAGGTTGGCAAGACGTTGAAAGAGAAGCGTCTCGACAAGCACGCTAAGAAGGATCAAAAAACCGGACTGATGGGCGACGGTAAGTAACGTTCGTCAATTGGCGAGGTGCGGACAACAATTTTTTGCTCTACTAGGAGAGCTATGAAAAAGATGTTGTTCGCCCTCACCATGACGGTGAGCACTCTCACACCGTTCGTCGCGGCTCACGCCACTACCGTGCCGATCAAATGGCTATGCCCACCAACAGGCACGACGACGTGTATCGGTCCGACAATCACCAAGATGGTTCCGCTCAGCGGCCCCATAATTTCGACGAGCTACCAGAGTCAGTCGAAACCAGTCGCCGACTGTTTTTTTCTCTACCCCACCGCTAGTCCGTCCCGATCTTGGAATGCACCGAATCGCTCCACACCGGGACTACGCCGGACGGTGCGATCGATGGCTCTTCCCTTTACGCGGACGTGCCGGCTCGTCGCACCGGTCTATCAACAGGTAACGCTGACGCACCTCTCGGTGTCGAAGCCAACGCCCCGCGATCGCGCGGCCGCCGAGGTGGCCTATCAATCGGTGCGGCGAGCGTGGCGGGCCTACCTCAAGGTGACGCCATCCAACCGTCCCGTAATTCTCATTGGGTTTAGTCAGGGTGCCATGATGCTCTCGCAATTACTGCGACGAGAGATTGCCCCACATCCTCGCCAGCTGCGACGTGTCATCTTGAGTGAACTCGTGGGTGGAGGGTTGACCGTCACCGCCCCGCGTTCTGTCAACGACGGATTGGCCGGCATCCCGCTCTGTCCCCACATCGGCACAATTAACTGCGCCATCGCCTTTGATGCCTTCACGTCGATACCACCCGTTGATGCCCTGACAGGTCGACCCGGTTCACCCTGGAGCTACCTCTCTGGCTGGACTCCCGCCCAGGGATCCACGATGGCCTGCGTCAACCCCGTCTACGGCGGGCGCTTGAGCGGCCCTCTTGTCCCCTACCTCGGACTGACAGACCTAAGTACGTACAACTACATCGCGGGCACGACGTATCGGACCTACGCCAACCGTTTTCGGGCCGCCTGTGAAGTCCAGGGCGGGATTGATTGGCTCGACATCCGGCAAATCGACGTACCCAATTTCGGTGGCCAACGAAATCAATTGCCCTCGCTACCCGCGGGATCTGATCGCTCCGTTGTCGGCCTCCATATGGAGTCCTGGGGCTTAACTCTGGGCAACCTGGTGCTCTCGGCCCGGGCGGCCGTGTCAAAATGGGCCCTTCGGCCCTAGGCGCACCCTCGCCCTAATCGGTTTTTCTCTTCTACCGTTAGTCCTATCAAAGGAGTATCCATGCGCCAACCTCGTCTTCATTATTCACTTCTCGCTACTGCGATTATCGCGATGGCCTTCGTGGGAGTCCAACTACACCCCGCACCATCTGAGGCATCTCCCGTTGTCTCGGGACACCCCGGCATGGGCTACCTCTGGAACTTCGATACCTCAAACAACACGGACCGGGAATGTCAGGGATTTGAAATTCAGATCGATGGCGTCTCTGCGGCTGATGTCGGCGGAACCTACTGGGGCACCTACAACCAGCCCACCGTCACAGACGCCACCTTCAACGGCACGGCCGGCGTCGATGTCATGTATCAGGCCACCTTTGACTCCACCCTCACCACGTGGAGCGTTTCGACACCCGTCGGTGGACTCGAACACTTTGGCGTCTCGCTCAACGTGGCCCCGGGCATGCAGCGTTACACCTGGCTCTGCGACAATCCCAGCAGCCCGGGCCATCTCGTTCAGTATGGAGGCTCGACTGAGGGAAACGGCTACCCCATGCCCTCCGACCCATCACTCGTTATGACGGCAGGCACCACGGTGCCAACTGTTCCCGCTGGTGGCACCATTGGGACGACGCCGGTTCAGACCACCGTTACACAGACGCTCGTGAATAATGCTCCGGCCGCTCCCGGCTTCGCCGTTGGTGACGCCTTTTTTGCGTGCCACTTCGAGCTCACCACCTCCCAACAGATCGCACTCGGCGATCTGTTGACGGATTCGGCGCTCGTGAGGACCACATTGGCCGGCCACCAGATTCTGGACCAGTGCGACCTGATTAATGGCGACAGTTCCTTCACCATGCCCTCGGCGAATCTGAGTGACGACAAGGGTGTGACCAATGCGGTTTACATCTTCGCCTACACCGGAACCTACGATGACGCCCACACCCCCAACTGTTCCGAGAATGCCTCGGCGGTCGATTACTGCCCCAATGATCTCGGTGCTTCGATTGCCGTCGACATGATCGCCAACACCACGCAGAACCGAGGACTGGGGATTCAGGTGCAAGGGGGCGGAACCGTAGTAGTCACTCCCCCGGCCCAACCCGCTCGAGCTCGGGCCTACGCCACCACGGCGCCAGTGACCTGTGTCGCCAACGCCGTCTGCGGTGAAGTAGTGGCGACCAACGCCCAACTCAATCTGACGGTAACGCCAAATAACGGCTACGTCTTTACCGGCTGGCAGACAAAGCTGCACGCCGGCAGTGAAGGTACGTGCAAGTCGACGACGAGGGCCTGTTCCATGACGCTCAGCAAGAATGTGAACCTGGTCGCCACGTTTGCGCTAGCGCCGCACATCTCGGTGACGAAGGTCTCGACAACGTCGTTAACGCGCGGGAAGGCCACGGTGATTACCATCACGGGCACGCTCTTCGCCCGGGGGGCCAAGGTCAGGTTTTCTGGAACTGGCGTCTCGACTGCCGTGACATTTAAGAGTGCCACCAGCCTGTCGGTCAAGGTCACGGTCGCCAAGACGGCCGCCAAGGGTCTGCACACATTTACCGTGACGAATACTGATGGCACTTCTGCGAGCTACACCAAAGGCGTAACCATCAAATAGTTACGTCAGGGTGGTGGCCAGTTCAAAGAGGAAGAACTGCAGGGCGCGAATCGTCTGCAGGCTCGACTCGTCGGCGTTCGCTAAGTCCTCATCCGTAAAGATGGCGGCCTCACTAGTGCGAGCCCGCAGGCCTAACTGCATCGAAGCGAGCCAGGCGAATGCCTCGTCTTGGGAGAGAAAAGACTCGTCAAGCGTGAGTCGCATCAACTCCGCACTAGTCGCTGTCATCTTTTGACGTTCGAAGGCACGCAGCGGGTCATCACTGTCAGCCGAAGGGGTGATTGGCGAGTGGAGAGCCCCATGCCAAGGGTGCTCTCCGTCAGATTCCGCGGCGATGAGTTGATCTACCACCGACTTCAAGAACTCCCGTGCGTCCGGTGTAATCTTGACTTCGATGCGGCCGTCCTTGCGCTGAATAAAAACTTTAGAACGGGCCATCTCAGGAGTCCTGTTCGACGGTCGACAGCAACCCATTGGCCTGGAGTTTCACGCAGTAGCTCTCGGCCCGGTCGCGGACACCGGACCAAACAATGGCACGGCCCTGATGATGAACGGTCATCATCAACTGCGTGGCTTTGTTATTGGAGTAACCAAAGATTTTTCGAAAGATCAATGCGACAACCGGCATCGGCGTTACCGGGTCATCCCACACCACAACGTTCCAAGACTTCTCGGTAACGACTTCTTCTTGATTAAGCGTGGCGGTCGAAGTGGAACGCTCGTGCTTCACGGAACTCACTCCTACAGTGTGACACCTACGCGATGTCGAGTGGGCGAAATTCTTCCGCCAGTTTGGAAATCGCAAACTGGACGTCACCCTGGCGAATATTTGCGGCCAGGCCGCCCTCGACAAATCGATCACGTCGAACGTAAAGTACAAGAGCCACGAGCGCTTCAGCCGCATCACTCGGTCGCCAGTTCGGTTCCCGAATTTCTGGGATTTCCATCCACGCAATATCGGCGAGTATTTCTTGTCGATAAAAGGCACGGACCCACTGGCTCCACTCTCGAGAAAGTGCGAAGAAGGGCATTTGGTAGACCCTTGTAGGGGTCTCTGAGACTTGTTCGCCCCCGCGCATTTCGCCCGCGGGGACTCCTAGCGTCGCGTCGCAGGCGAGAAAGAAGAGGCGCCACTGTTCCTCAGTCACCGTCCTTAGGTGCTGTTCGGCCTTTAATCGTTGTTCGCGCAAGCTCATTGTCGCCTCCATCTCCCTCCTACCTTCTCGTGGCCCTATGACACTTAAGGTAAAGACATGGGACTACTAGACGATGCCAAGCAGCAAGGCGAGCACGCGGTAAACGATTTCGCCCGTCGCGTCCAGGACGCTTCGGGCCGTCGCGTCCGCTCCGCCATTGGTATCGATCAAGAGCCTCCCCCGCCCTGTAACGACCCCGCCATCTCCTACATGCCGATGGGCGGAGCGGCGCGCGAGCTCCATCTAGACCTTCCAGCCATGCTCGTGGGAGGTCTCGCCTCACTCCTCTTGCAGATGACTCACCCACTGGCCATGGCCGGCGTCGCCAAGTATTCGTCGTATCGCGAAGATCCGCTCGGTCGCCTCTACCAAACGGCGCAGTTTGTTGGCGTGACCACCTTTGGCTCCGAACACGACGCCCACTCGGTAATCGAGACTGTCAAGTTCATTCACGAAGGAGTGAACGGAACTGCCCCGGACGGACGACACTATTCAGCCACCGACCCCCACCTCTTGGCTTGGGTGCATGACGCCGAGGTCGCAATGTTTCTCAAGGCGGCCGAACTGTATGGGCCCCGAGTAGTAAATGAAGCGAGGGCCGACCAGTACGTCAACGAGATGTCGCGGGTCGCTATTGATCTAGGCGTCATAAAGGCCCCGCGCACCAAGGCCGAGCTGTGGGCCCACCTCGAGGCCTACATCCCCGAACTTGAACTCATCGAACAGGGCAAGGACGCTCGCAACTTCGTCTTACGTGGAGTGAGTAAGAAGCCTCACGAGATTGCGACTTACGCCACGCTGGTGGCCGCGGCTATCAACTTGCTACCGGACTGGTCGCGCAAAGTGCTGCGACTGCCCAAGATTCCACTGGTTGAGTCTTTCGTGGTGCGACCAGCGGCATTGGCCGCCTGTACCACCCTGCGCTTTGCGATCGCACCGGTGGACGTCACGTCGCCAGCGTAAGCCCACCATCGGTCGCGACGACCTGGCCGGTGATGTATGGAGTAGTAGCGAGGGCGTAAATCAAAGCGGCCACGTCTTCGGGCTTTCCGCTCCGCTTCAATGGTGCAACCTGCTGCACAAAGCCCCGGATAGCGTCCCAGTCTTGCGTCCACTCGGTATCGATCAGCCCGGGGGCCACCGCGTTGACCCGCACATTGGGCCCGATCACTTTGGCCATCAAGACTGTGAGGTGATTCAGTGCGGCTTTGGATGCGGCGTAGGGAATTGAAGAGCCGGTAGGACGTAGGCCGGCGATCGACGATACGTTGACGATGGAGCCACTGCTCGCCTGGAGTGCCGGCATGGCTGCGACTGAAAGCGCCCACGTTCCAAAGACATTGACGTCGAAAATCTGGCGGAAGATATCGACCGTGGCGGCATTGAGATCTTGGTGCGGAATCACGTGGGTAAAACCGGCGTTGTTAACCAGAACATCGATTTGGCCGTAGTGATCCAGGATTTGGCCGATAAACCCATCGGCATCGAAATCTCCGCCGATGGCTCCTTGGATATAAATCGAATTCGGCAGGGATTTCGCCAGGGCCTCCCCGGCCGCAACGGAGCGACTGGAGTTAACCACTACGGCGTAGCCCTGGTCGGAGAACCACTTGGCGGTGGCCTCACCGATTCCTCCGGTTGATCCGGTTACCACTGCAACGTTCGTACTCATCGACTAGCCACCCTCCACGTTCCGGCCCAGCGTTGACCGGGCTCGAGGACTACAACATCTTTGCCACTGCGCAAACTATCCGGTGGAGCCGTCATCGGTTCAACGGCTACCCCGGTGCGACGGCGACCGCGCTCCAATAAATCTCCGGTGTAAACCTGCAGATATGGGAAGTTGCGGTCAACGCTGAGCTCGACGACATGACCGCGCGTGTCGATCAGAGTGGTCGTCGCCATACCGGCTTCATCCCGTACGAGTTCTGTAAAGGTGACGTCCAATTCGTGCCCGCTCACCGATTTCAAAGAGCGAAAGTCCTTGGGGCCGTCGGCCGTCGGCAAGATGAGGCCCGTGGGGAGTTGCCGGTCGTTGACCTCCACGAGGGCGTTCGCCGGAACTTCTAGGCGGGCACCTTCGATGGTGTCCGTCGTCACCGCGAGATACGGGTGGAAGCCCAGCGCAAAAGGGATTGCCACTTCATCAAGGTTCGTCACCGTCGTAGTCACCGAAAGTCCCAGATCGCCGAGATGGTAAGAGATCTCAATACTGGAGAGGAAGGGGTAGGCCGGCGTGGGATGGAGCGTCAAGGACAGAACGCATCGGTTTT
>CALAYR010000059.1 GCA_937894805.1 uncultured Acidimicrobiaceae bacterium
AGCACCACACCGAGGAACGGCGAGCCCGCGGCACGCAGGTACTTGCCACCCTTGCGGTGCTCGTCGGGCCCGAGCATGCAGATGACGCTGCTGCTCTCGGTCATGCCGTAGCCCTGCCAGATGTTCATCCCTGGGTACAGGGCCAGCAACCTCTCCAGCAGTGCCTGCGGCATCGGCGATGCGCCGTACACGAGGTCGGTGAAGCTGCCGAGGCCCGACGGCCGGAAATCGGCGTGGGCCATGGTGAGGCCGATCATCGTGGGCACCATCACCGTGACCGTGGGCGAATACTTCTCCACCGCGTTCATCACCGCGGTCGGCTCGAACATGGGTTGCACCACCGTGTGCGCACCCAACGCCGGCCCGCCGAGCACGCTGAACATGCTGGCGGCGTGGAACATCGGCGTCTGCACATAGCTCACCGAGTCGCGGTTCATCCGCAGCCGCATCAGCACGTGATAGGCGTTCAGCATCTCGGCGCGCTGGTCCAGCAGCACACCCTTCGGCAGACCCGTGGTGCCGCCCGTGTACATCAGCATCACGGGGTCGGACTCCTCACCCTCATCGGGCACCACGTGTGGCGACGAGGCCAGCAGATCCTCGTAGCGCACCTTGTGCGGCACGTCGCCCGGGCCCACCAGCACCACGTGCTCCAGGCCGCCCTCGTCCTTCACCTTGTCGATGAGCGGCGCGAACACGGCATCGACGAAGCACACCTCGGTGCCCGAGTCGCGCAGCACGTAGGCCAGCTCTTTCGGCGCGAATCGCAGGTTCAGCGGGTTCACCACACCGCCGCCCAGAAAGGCGGCGTGGTACATCTCGAGGTACTCGGGCGAGTTCAACGTCATGATGGCGAACCGATCGCCACGGCCGACACCCAGCGCCCGCAGGCCACCGAGCTCTTGGCCAAGGCGTACGACACGCTTGCTACCGCCACCACGCAGTGTGATGTAGCGGCCACCGACCCCGCAAAGCGAGCGGCCGCCATAAAGAATTTTAGTAAGGGCTTCGGCGATCTCTACTTTGGAATGCTTCGCCTCTACCGAGTCCTGGGGCGGACCGGGACTCCTCGTTGAGCTAGTTGCTCGGTGGTCGCAGGTCGATCTCGAGTCGCAAAATGCCACCCTCGAGAGTCGCGGTGGCATCGCCAATCATCGCGTAGTCCTGGAAGTCGAGCCGTGCCGCCTCAATGAATCGCTGGCGATCGGCCCCTTCAATTGGTGGCAGGCCCCGCCGCTGAACGGCGTCGGCCCGCTCGCGAAAACGGAGCACCATGTCTTGGGGATTAAAGGATTCAGCCACGGTCCCATGTTATGGGCGCGGTCGCGCCACCTCGAGTCGGTAGACTACCTGTTCGGAACTTCGTTGTTCCTCAGTCTCCGTCTTGCCATATGCGGGACCAGCGAGGAGTTGTTGTGAAAAAGGGTCGCCACCGTCGCTTCGTCGAAGCACGCGAATTGAAGCACACCACTGGTCCACGGGCAGTTGCCTGTGACGAGTGTGGAGCCGAGCCAGAGGACGTACACGCCGAGTGGTGTCGTGCGGAAGAAGACCGCTTTGAGGAAATTCTCGGTGGTCTGCCTCGCACGCAGTTCAGCGACGACGAAGACCCCCTTCGTACCGAGGACTAACGCCGACGAATGGCGGGGTGAGGCACGGGAGTTGCGTGTCGCGCCGCTAGGTAGTTCAACAGTGTGTCGTACGTCTTTTGCCCGACCATTGCAATGATTTCTTCACTCATTGAGTCGACCACACGGCTCTTGCCGATGAAGGCATCCGGTGACTCGGTGCACCACCAGTGGAATTCATCGCCACCCTCGCCCCAGTGCTTGCGATCCCACTGCATGATGGTGGAGGTGATGTGTCCGTTATCGGCCACTTCTTCTTCGCGGCGCAAGGGGAGTTGCCAGCAGACTTCGGGCTTAAGCGGAATGTAGCTTTCACCAGCGTCCATTGACAGGACGTGGAGTGCGCAGCCGGCGCCACGGTGAAAATCCGGTCGATTCAAGAAAATGCACGCACCCTTAACGAGCTTCGTGGTGGTGTCGCCGTCCTTGTCGGTCGTCGTGATGCCGTCTTTGCTCTTGTTCTTAAATTGCCACTGGTCGGCGGTGAGCCGTTTGGCGGCCTTTTCGACTCGTTTGATGTCTTGCTTGTCTACAAAATGGGCGCCATGGCTGCAGCATCCCTGGACTAGCTCTTCGGCGGGGCTGGTGAGAACTCCCTGGCATCCGTTGCCGAAAATACAGGTCCAGTTGCTCTCAAGAAAGGTGACGTCAAAGACCCACGTACGTTCCTCGTCAGCATCTTCAAAACTGATCCATTCATGGGCTTTTAGGGGCGCTTCACTCACAACGCCAAGTTAGTAGTTGTCTTCAGCGAGATAGGTGACCTTTAGACTTTCAGCCATGACCACATCAGAGTCCACGCCCCTTATCACCCTGACGCCCGAAGCACGAACCATCGTGATGGACGCGTTGGCCAATGAAGAGAACCATGACTCGCTCGGACTCTGGGTCGAAGTGACCGGCGTGCGTGGTGCGGGCTACTCCTACGACCTGTTCTTTCAGGACAAGGATGGACTCGAAGAGCCCGTAGAAATCGTTCTTGATGGTGACATCACCATTGTTGTTCCCGTAAAGAGTGCGGCCCGCCTCCGAGGATCTCGTCTCGAGTTCTCCGACGACAACGGCGGTGGACTGGTGCTCGTCAACCCCAACTCGCCAACTTCTGAAGAGATGAACCCCGGAGTCCCGGCTGACATCCTGGCTAAGGGTCTCGGTGGCACTCTGGCCGTGAAGGCACTCGAAGTACTGGAAGCGGCTATCAACCCGTCGATTGCTTCGCACGGTGGCCGTGCCGACCTGGTGGCTCTCGACGATGACGAGAAAATCGCCTACGTCCGTCTCTCCGGTGGATGCCAGGGATGTGCCATGAGTCGCATGACCCTCTCGCAGGGCATTGAGACAACACTGAAGGAAGAGATTCCTGTGCTTGTCGGAGTGGTTGACGTCACCGACCACGACTCGGGCTCAAACCCCTTCTACGAGCGTTAGACCCTCGGGTCCGCGAGCCGTTTTTTACTAGGCTCTACCTATGTTGCGCTTCCTAACTGCTGGCGAAAGCCATGGCCCGTCGCTGACCGTCATCGTCGAAGGTCTCCCGGCCGGACTGCCTATTTCGGTTGAGCAAATCGGCGATCAACTCGCCCGTCGCCGTCTCGGCTATGGCCGAGGTCCCCGCATGCGTTTCGAGCGCGACGAAATTCGTATCACGGGTGGCGTCCGCCACGGCCGCACCTTGGGCTCACCTGTTTCGATTGAGATTCTCAATACAGAGTGGCCCAAGTGGGAAGTTGAGATGTCGGTCGCACCTGGCACTCCAACCACCAAGTTGACAGCCCCTCGTCCTGGTCACGCCGACCTCGTCGGTATGCAGAAGTATGGCTTTGACGATGCCCGCGATGTCCTAGAGCGCGCCAGCGCCCGAGAGACAACGGCGCGTGTCGCGGCCGGAGCATTGGCCAAAGCTCTGCTCGCCGAGTTGGGTATTGACATCGTGAGCCACGTTGTTCGTATCGGTGCCGTCGCCAGTGCCTCTGAAGATCGACCTGGACCCAAGGACCTCAATCGAGTTGATGAGAGTGAAGTTCGTTGCAACAACCCCGAGGTTGAGGCGGCGATGATTACGGAAATCAAGGCGGCGGCGAAAGAGGGCGATTCCCTTGGTGGCGTTGCCGAAGTTATTGCCTACGGCGTCCCCGCCGGACTCGGTAGTCATGTGCACTGGGACCGCAAGATGGACGGTCTGCTCGCCGGAGCGCTGATGAGTATCCAGGCAGTTAAGGCTGTAGAGATTGGCGACGGCATGGCACAAGCCACGCAGCGCGGATCGGTGGCCCACGACGCGATTGCGGTAGACACCAGTGCGCACGCCAGCGGTGGCTTCATGCGTCGCACCGACCACGCCGGTGGCCTGGAAGGTGGCATGACGAGTGGCGCTCCGCTCATTGCTCGCGTCTCCATGAAGCCTTTGGCCTCACTGAACCGACCCGTGCTGGAGACAGTCGATGTGGCCACTGGCGAGTCAACGGTCTCTTTCAAGGAACGCACGGACGTCACCGCCGTTCCGGCATTGGGCGTCATCGCTGAGGCGATGACGGCTCTCGTGTTGGCCAGCGAAGCGCTTCGTAAATTCGGTGGCGACTCCGTCGCCGAGTTCAAGCGAAACGCCGATAACTATCTCCAGCACATGGGTGAGACCCCGAGCGCTGCTCGACCCGAGTAGTCGTGGCCCGGATTGTCTTAGTCGGACTCCCGGGCGTAGGTAAGTCCACGGTGGGCCCAGCGGTTGCGGGTGCCCTGAAGATCAACTTCGTTGACCTCGACGCCGCCATCTCGGATCAGGTGGGAACGCCGGCCTCGGACATCATTCGCGAACAAGGCGAACCAGCGTTTCGCGCATTTGAGCTGGCGGTGCTACGCGCCTTGCTCGAAGAGGACATTGTCATCGCTACCGGCGGTGGGGTAGTCGTAACTGAGGCGTGCCGCGATCTGCTGAAGCGAGAGCCGATGGTGGTATGGCTCGATGCTGAAGTCGATGTTTTGATGAGTCGGGTCCAGGCGGGAGATAGGCCCTTGCTGGCAGGCGATGTAGGTAATCGCTTAGATCAGCTACGCAGCGAACGGGCATCGTGGTATCGCGAAGTTGCGACTACGCAGATCGACGCCAATGGCCCGCTGGATGATGTGGTCGAACAAGTTCTCGAATGCGTGAGAACATGACAGGCATGAAGGTTCCAGTGCTGCTTGCCGATCGCTCGTACATGGTTGTCGTCGGGCATGGCGTGCGCAACCAGTTGGCTGATGCTATTTCCGCCAAGGCCCCTCGAGCCGCACGGGCAGTGCTGGTCACCTCGGAGTCGCTCCTGAGCCAACCCTGGGCTCATTTTGAAACGGGCCTGCCGACAACAACAATCACAGTGCCTGATGGCGAAGAGGCCAAGACGGCTTCTCAGGTCGAATATCTCTGCACGGAGTTTTCCAAGCTCGAACTCTCCCGTCACGACGTTGTGGTCGGTGTCGGTGGCGGCGCAGTGACCGATTTGGCGGGATTCGCTGCGGCGGTCTATCTCCGAGGCATTGCGGTCGTTCACGTTGCGACGTCGCTCGTCGCCCAAGTCGATGCCGCCATCGGTGGCAAGACGGCCGTCAATCTGGTCACTGGGAAGAACTTGATGGGTGCTTTCCATCAACCTCTCGCGGTCCTGTGCGATCTTGACTTCCTCGAAACCCTGCCACCCCGGGAAGTTCTCAATGGTCGCGGTGAAATCGTGAAGTGCTGTCTCCTCGATGGCTTGACGCCGCCGATGATGTCAGCCCTCTCGCCGGAGGACCAGGTTCTGCTGGCCGTTGAGTTAAAGGCTCGCATTGTTTCTGCCGACGAACGCGAAGGTGGCCTACGGGCCCTCTTGAACTACGGCCACACGCTCGCTCACGCGATTGAGGCCCTGGAGTTGGGTGGACAGGAGCTCGACATTAGACACGGTGAAGCTGTCGCCGTGGGGCTGGCCTTTGCCGTGCGTCTCGCCCGTCATCTCGGCCGCGTTGGAGATGATGTGGTGGCCAGTCACGACGAAGCGCTCAGCGTCTTTGGGTTACACGCAGAGTTGCCCCAGGGCTTGTCTATCGAGTCGCTGATCAATGCCATGGCCAAAGACAAGAAGGCCCACCACGACTTAACCTTTGTTCTGCCGGGGCCAAATGGGTTTGAAACAGTTACGGGCATTAGTCGTAGTGACGTGGAGATGGTTCTCGAAGCGTTTGGAGGAGTCAAATGAGTGGTGCAATCCTGTTCCTGTCGGGTCCGAACTTGAATCTTCTAGGGGAGCGCAGCCCCGAGATCTACGGCACGGAGACACTCGCAGATCACGAACGTCGATTCACGGCGATTGTCGCTCCCGCCGGCTTTTCGGTGAGTTCCGTGCAGTCGAACTCAGAGGCCACACTGATTGAGGCCATCCACGAGGCACGAACGAAGGCGGTGGCCATTGTGTTTAACCCCGGAGCTCTGACTCACAGTTCGTGGGCATTGCGTGACGCCTTAGAGGCGTTCAACGGACCCAAGATTGAAGTCCATCTTTCGAATCCAGCCGCGCGCGAGCCTTTCCGCCACCTCTCGACGGTGGCTGGAGCGGTGAGTGGCTCGATTGCAGGCTTTGGCGCCCTCGGGTACGAATTAGCCGCTCACGCCGTCTTGGCACGCCTGAAGGCATAGGAATTCACGCCGGAGGGCGTACACTAACGACGCACGAAATGAAGAGTTAGGTCAGTGATGCCCGCAATTTCCAGTAACGACATTAAGAACGGCGTAACGCTGAACGTTGAAGATGGTCTGTTCACCATTATCGAGTTCCAACACGTCAAGCCCGGTAAAGGTGGCGCCTTCGTGCGCACCAAGCTGCGCAACCTCCGGACCGGTCAGGTCATCGAACGTACGTACCGCGCCGACGAACGTCTAGAGCAGGCGATCATCGACAAGCGTGACATGCAGTACCTGTACCGAGATGGTGAGGACTACGTCTTCATGGACCAAACTAACTACGACCAGATTCCCGTGCAGGAAAAGTCTCTCGGAACGGCTATCAATTTCCTCAAAGAGTCCGGCAAGGCGCTCGTCATCTTGCACAACGAAGAGGTAATCGGTGTGGAAATGCCCGCTTCGGTCGAACTCATCATCACAGAGACTGAGCCCGGAGTTCAAGGTGACCGCGTGTCTGGTGCCCGCAAGCCAGCCACGCTGGAAACGGGGTTCATTGTGCAGGTGCCCCTTTTTGTAGGTCCCGGTGAAAACATCAAGGTAGATACGCGCACCGGCGACTACATCACTCGGGCCTAGCCGGTGAGCGAACTGGGCGAACAGCGCCATCGGGCGCGCGAGCGAGCCCTCGAAGTGGCCTACGAAGCCTCGATAAAGGATCGCTCGGTCGAATCAGTCCTGACCGAGATGCCCCTCCGACCTGACGCCTACGCCTACGCATTACTCGAGGCCTTCGAAGCGCACAAGGAGTGGGCCAAAGAGATCATTAGTTCGCACGCGAACGATTGGCAGTTTGACCGGATGCCACTCGTTGACCGACTCATCATGATGCTGGCACTTTGTGAAATCCGCATTCCCGACTGTCCGCCTACGGCAGTGGTCATTGATGAAGCGGTGGAGTTAGCCAAGGCCTACTCGACTGATGGCAGCCCCGGTTTTGTTAATGGCGTACTGTCGGGATGCTTTGCCACCTGGTTCGCGGATAAGTAAGCAGGTTTGTAATGTTGCGAATGGCTCACGGAGTAATGCCGGGAATGGGTCAAGGGGTAGACGTCCATAACCCCACCATCGTGAATCTATTTCGCGAAGGTCTTCACACAAATTTTATTTGGCTCCTGGGTGTTGCAGTACTGCTCTCTGTGCTGCTTGCTCTGCGGAGTGTCCGCGCCGGATTTGCCTCAACAGCGTGGAGTGAACCGCGCGGACGAACGATTCTGCGAAGCGGTCTCGGACTGCTCTGGATTCTTGATGGGATTCTTCAGTTGCAGACAGCAATGCCCTTGGGTCTGGGCAGTCAGATCCTTGAGCCGTCGAAGGAAGCCGCACCAACCTGGTGGCACGGCGTCATAAACGGTGCGGTGGAGCTTTGGAATCAGCACCCCATCGCTTTGGCGCAGTCCGTCGTTTGGCTGCAGCTTGGTCTGGGCATCCTCCTACTCAGTTCGAGTGGTCGAACGAGCCGGATTGCTGGACGACTCTCGGCCATCTGGGCTTTGATTATTTGGATCGTGACCGGTTTCGGTGGTCTCTTTGGTCACGCGCCTTCGTTCCTCTTTGGGTGGCCCGGTGCCCCCATCTTCTACGTAATCGCGGGTCTCGCAGTTGCTATGTCGGCTGATCGGTTCCCCCACGTCTACCAAGCCGTAGTGACTCGATTACTCGGCGCGGTCGTAATGCTCGGAGCGATTCTGCAAGCTCTCCCGAACAATGGCTTCTGGTCCAACGGTCAGAGCAATGCGTTGAACGGCATGATTTTGGAAATGACCGAAGTGCCCCAGCCGGACTTCCTCGCGGGGCTGGGGCATATCTTCGCGGGAGTCGTGCGCGCAGCTGGTCCGGGTATCAACATCATGCTGGTGGTTTGGATGATGGCCACCGGAGTCGGACTCTGGCGCAGCACTGTGTCGGGCTTCGCGTGGCCGGCCCGCTCGCTGGCGATCGGCTCTCTCGCCGGCTGGATCTTGATCCAGGACACCGGACTATTCGGTGGTCTGGCGACTGACCCCAACTCACTCATTCTCGTGGCGCTTATCAGTTTCACCCTGAGTCCCTCGATGCGCTCAGCAGCTCCCTTTGCTTTCCGAGTCGGCCCGCAGGCACGTACGGCCCTCGCAAACGCCGGTATCGCTCTCGGTGCAGCGGCACTCCTGGTGGGGCTAGTCATTGGCGGGGGTGCGCTCGTTCGACCCGTGGAGTTAACGATGTACCAGGTCTACAACGGTGATGTCTCAGCCGTGTCGGCTCCCGCACCACCCTTTGAGCTCACCGACCAGGAGGGCAACGCGTTTGTGCTCGATCAGCATCGCGGCGAGGTGATTCTGCTGAGCTTTCTCGACCCTGTCTGCTACGAAGAGTGTCCACAAATTGGACACCAGTTGCTCGACGTAGTGAACCACTACGCAAACTCCGACCGCAAGGTTGCCATGGTCGTCGTCGCAGCCAACCTCGAAGATCACAGCGCGAATGACATTGCGCACTTCATGAACGAATACGACTTGGCGAAAACGCAGAATGTGTACTTTCTAAACGGTTCGTCGAAAGAACTCGTCGATGTATTCAGTCTCTACGGCATTACCGTGACCTCGGGTGGCGTGGATGGCATGAGTATTCACACCAATGTGATCTACATCATTGATGAGGCTGGGCAAATTCGCTACATCGTCGGCGACGACCCGGCACCGGGTTCTGCGGGGCGGGCTTCAACGGCTCGAGTCCTTGAGCGCGCGGTTGACTCCTTGCAAAAATGATTGAGTACCCCCTACTCGTCTTGGGACTGTGGGGGCTGTGGCGATTGAACCTCCGTCGGATTGCCACGACGAACAAGTTGTGGCTGGCCGCCGGTTCCGTTCTCCTGGTTATCGCCGCGATTCCGCCGTTCTCGACGTGGTCCGCTGCTTCGTTGCCAAATCACATGATTGGCCACATCGCCGTAATGTTCTTGGCCCCCTTGTGCCTGGTGGCCAGTGGGGAAGTGCCACCTTTAAACAAGCGAATCCACCCGCTGGTTCCAATTGTGGCGCTCAATGTAACGATGGTGGTGTTTCATCTCCCGGCTGTTTTTGACGCAGCGATGGCAAGCGAGGCCATGCGGGCGTTGCTGGTCGAGCCACTCTTCTTTTTTACAGGAGTCTGGTTCTTTTCCGTTGTGCTGGCCCCTCACTCACACCAACGCCCGATTCAGATGCGCTGGCAGTTGGGGGGCGTTGTATTCACCACGTTCGTGATGTTTGTGCTGGCCATGTCAATGTCCATTTTCACCAAGACGGCCTGGTATCACTCGATGGCCTCTATGCCGGGCATGGAAATGCCGGGTGATTTCGGTTCTCAGCAGCTAGCCGCCGCCATTTTGTGGATCTGTGGTGACCTGTGGGCCGTGCCACTCTTTGTCTTGTTGATTCGGCGGCTCGCCGCCCGCGATGGTTCGCTACTGCAAGTAGTAGATCGTTACGCGTCGCCGTCGGACTGAGGCAGTCCATGAACTTTGGCGAGATAGGCGTTCCATTCGTCGAGTTGCTGGTCGTGCTGTTCCTCGAACACGACCGGCGTCGACGTGCTCTCGCCCCGCTCTTCCTTAAGTAGTTTGCGCCAGACGTAGACGGCGTAGAGCCCGAGTATCGGCCACTCAAAGACGTAGGCCCAAGACAGCGTGTTGCCCCCAAGGGCGCGGCTCAATTCGAAAATAAATGCGGGGAGACAGATAACTTCAGCGAGGACCAATCCAAAATGAATGCGAAGTTCCGTCTTTTGTTTCTGGTTCACACCCTCAGGCTAAACCCTTGACATCGTGTCGATTAGGCGTATGGTGTGACCACTGCAAAGATTTTTCTATGTGTTTGCAGGCAAGGGGGGAATTCTGATGACTCGTCTTAAAGCCGTCGTCACATCACTCGCGTCAGTGACGCTTGGAGCGATCGTGATTGCCGTTGCCGGCATCGCCCTCGCTCACGCGCAGCCGACACAAGCGGCCCTCGTGGCGACCAACGTTGGTACGTCGACTATCACCGTTGACGGTGCACCTCAGACCGTGAAGCACGTCGCCCTTACTATCGGCGCCTATCCAGATTCGCAGTTCGGCACCGTCTTCGGGAAAAATGGCGGCGCCCACCCAGATTGGGTCGCGTACACCAATAACAATCTCGTAGTGCCGGAGAATTCTCTCGTCACCATCACCGTTAATCAGTACGACGGCGGTGAGTCGCTCAACAATCCTTATTTTGGCCATGTCATCGGCACAGTGGACAACGTGGCTTGGGTAAATGGCCAGAAGGTGAAGCACTGGGATCCCGACCACGTGGGTCACACCTTCACGTTGCGCGGTATTCCAGGTAGTGGTCGTGACATTTTCGTATCGGTGCCTATTCCGCCAAATGATTTGGTGGATGTCTGTGACCCCGCGGCGCCGGACGCATCAATCTGCGCCCCCCAGGGGACCGGTTATTACCCCAAGGATCCGGTTGTGGTGAAGTTCAGCTTCTACGTCGGTAGCAAGGGCGTTTACCAGTGGAACTGCGAGTACCCCTGTGGCGGTACCCGCATCGGACAGTTTGGTTCAGCTATGTCGACGTACGGCTACATGTCCGGCACGTTGACGGTTAAGTAGGAGCGCACGATGACGTCAAACGACAACCACAAGAACAATCTCCGCCAGATTTTCTGGATTTGGCTGGCCATCACGGTTTTCGGAGTAGTCGTTGGAATCTACGGCACGCCGTGGCTCATGCCGACGGCCGCCAGCGACACCATGCACCTCAGCATTTTGACCATGGTCGTCTTCACGGTGGCGGCCGCCCCGGTGGCTGCCTTGGTCTATGCCGTTGTGATCGTGGCACTCACGAAGTGGCGCTATCGGGGTGAAGGCATTCCGCCAGATGGCCCACCTATCCGTGGTAACAACCCGGCAACGAGCGCCTGGCTCGTTGTCTCCACGTTGCTCACCGTGTTCTTGTTGGTCTGGGGACTCGCGCTCCTCGCCGTTGACAATGGTGCAGAGTCCAAGTCGGAGATGACCATCGATGTCACTGGTCAGCAGTGGGTGTGGTCATTTGGATACGCCGGGACTCAGGTGCACTCCCATGATCTCTTTTTGCCCGTGGATACGGACGTGAAGTTCGAGGTCACCTCTAAGGATGTCGTCCACGGCTTCTGGATTGTGCAGATGGGAATCAAAGTCAACGCCAATCCAGGTGCAATCACCACGACGGCCGTAACGCCCAATCGAGTTGGAACGTTTGACATTCGCTGTACTGAAATTTGCGGCTTGAACCACGCCTTCATGGTGACCCGTGTTCACGTTTTGACCAAAAAGAACTTCGAGCAATGGCTGGCTTCGCAGCCTGCAACGAACTAGGAGGGCGAAATGAACTCGACTCTTGAACAACATCACGTAGTTGGCGGGGGATTGCTCCGGCGTTTGAACTTCGGAACTGCCGCGGTGAGTGGTCTGATCTTTGGATTCATCGCATGGGCTCTCAGTCATCACTTCCTCGATGATTCGGGCCAAGGCTTCGCCGACCAGGTAACAGTGCTGACCGGGTGTGGCTGGGTTGTGGGCTTTTTACTCGGGATCGGTGCACTCACCGGTCCCGGCAAGTGGTTCACCGGCCGTGATCAAAATCATGCCGATGAGATGTATCTCGCCGGCAAAGATCTCGGCCGTAAGCGCTACTTCCAGTACACAACGGACCACAAAGTTGTCGGCGTGCAGTACATCATCGCCACCATGGTTCTGCTCGGAGCTGGTGGCATTTTGGCCATGGGCATCCGAACGAACCTGCTCACCCCGGGCAACCATTTCGTAAACCAGCAGGTGTACAACGGCTTTCTCGGCGTGCACGGCATGCTGATGATCTTGGGCTTGATTGTTGCGGTGGCCGGTCCGTGGGCGAACTTCATCTTGCCGATTCAGGTCGGGGCTCGTGACATGGCCTTCCCTCGACTCAATGCGCTGAGTCTCTGGACGTTGATTGCCGCTATCCCGCTCCTGCTGGGATCGCTAGCCATTGGCGCCATGGACATGGGCTGGGTGACTCAAGGGCCAATATCTGACCAATCAGGCATTGGTTTTGACCTCTTTGCGATGTCAATCATTACCTTCACTATCTCGACGACTGTGGCCGGTGTTAACACCATCTGCACCGTTCTGACGATGCGTACGAAGGGGATGACAATGGAGCGCCTCCCGATTTTTGCGTGGGCCTCAATCTTTGCGGCCGGACTCGGTCTCTACGCATTCCCCTTCTTCCTGGTCGTTATGTCGCTGAACTTGGCTGACCGAATGGTTGGCACCAGCTTCTTCATTGCCTCCGGCGGGGGGACTGGTTGGTTGCAGGAAAACCTCTTCTGGCTTATGGGTCACCCTGAGGTCTACGTCATCTTGCTGCCCGCAGTTGGCGCCATATTGGAGATTGCCTCAGTGTTCTCTCGCAAGCCACTCTTTAGCTATCGGACAGTCATTGGTGGCATGGCCGGTCTCTGCGGTCTGAGCGCCCTGGTCTGGGCGCACCACATGTTCACAACGGGATGGGCCCCCACGCTGGGTGGCCCCTTCATGCTGACCACAGAGCTGATTTCCATCCCGACGGGTGTGATCTTTCTAGTACTTCTTGGCACCATTTGGCGCGGAAATATCTGGATGAAGATGCCCATGATTTGGGTCTTTGGGTTTATTGTCAACTTCATCGTTGGCGGTATCACGGGTATCTACCTGTCAGACATTCCCGTCGACAATCAGATGCACGGCACCATGTTCGTGGTGGCGCACTTCCACTACGTCTTTGTCGGATCGGTCCTCTTTGGCGCCATCGGAGCTCTCTTCTACTGGTTCCCTAAGGTTTCGGGGCGATTCATCGACGAGAAGATGGGCCGGATCTCTTTCTGGCTGGTCTTTATTGGAACGCACGTGACCTTCATCTCAATGTTTGTCTCGGGACTCCGCGGCATGTCACGTCGCTACTCGAGTTACGCGCTTATTTTTGAGCACACCAACTTCATCACCACAATCGGTGCCTACATGATCATGGCCGGCATGCTCGTTCTACTCGGGGCCGTTATTACCTCGTGGCGTTCGGGTGAGCCTTCGGGGCCAAACCCGTGGGGTGGTAAGTCGCTCGAGTGGATGGTGCCAACACCGGTGCCGCTCGAAAACTTCGAAGTACTTCCTGTTATTACCTCTGACCCCTACACCTACGGAGAGGCAAAGTCATGAATGACCTCAACGCAACTTCCCATCACGAAGCACCCGAAGTCGTCGACCATCGCCAACGCCTAGGCATCTGGCTATTCATTGGCGGAGACGTCGTGACGACCGGAGCACTGATTTTCACCTACCTCTACTTGAGGGCGGTGAACACGACCGGGAACTGGATGGCGATTGAGGGCCTTCCTGCTAACGGCCGTTCAGCGGAAGAGGTTCAGGGCGTGCTCGACGCTGGTGGCAGCATGCAGCACATCATTGAGGCACCGTTGTCAGCGAGCTTTGCCTGGATTATTGCACTCGTGATGGTGGCCAGTGCCGCCCTCTTCTGGTTCGGCGAGTCTCGATTGCGCGCAAACGAAGCCGGTCGCAAGGCCTTTGTGGCGATATCCACCATTGCGGGACTGGCGGTCGTCGCCTACATCGTCTTGAGCATCGTGCAACTGCGCCAGGTGCCTCAGTATTGGCGCGTGGAGCACGACAGTTCGCTGTGGATCTACACCACGTACGGCTCCTGCATGCTGGCTCTGGGAGTCTCCGCGGTCATTCACGGCTTGATTCTGGCCTTCCTGTCATTTGGTTCCGCCACGCGGGCCGCCGTCGGCGTCATTGGTCACGATCGTTGGTTTCAGGTTCGCCTCGTTCGGTACTTCTGGGTCTGGGTGGCGCTTTCTACGGTGATACTGACCTTCGTAGTAACAACGCTCAACGCCAACTAGCCGTTTCGCCCTGCTAAGGTCAACACCTGAAACGTCGTGAAGTGAGTCCTGTGAGGCTCATACGACTGGAGGGATTGTGGCAGAACGAGAGCGTTTAAACACGCGCCAACGAGGAACGATTTTCGTTCCCAAATCCCAACTCCTTTCTCCTGAAGAAGTTCAGCGTGCCGTACGTCGCATGGCTCACGAAATCCTTGAGCGCAATGAGGACATTGCCAATCTCGTGATTATTGGTCTCCAGACGGGCGGAATCTGCTTCGCCGATCGTTTGGCCGACGTGATCCATGAAGTGTCCGGCGTCGATGTTGAGACGGGCACGCTTGACGTTGCCTTCTACCGCGACGATGTCACAATCCGTCCGGTCCTCGAATCGGCCGAAACTTCGGTCGACGCCGACCTCGCCGATCGCGTGGTCCTGCTGGTTGATGACGTGCTGTACACCGGTCGAACCATTCGCGCGGCGCTCAACGCCCTGGCCGATTGGGGACGCCCCCAGGCGATCCAGCTCGCCGTCATGGTCGATCGCGGTCATCGCGAACTTCCAATACGGGCGGACTACGTCGGCAAGAACCTGCCCACGTCGCAAGAAGAGGCTATTGACGCCACGCTCGAGGGCGTCTGGATCGGAACGTTGGTGAAGAAGTGATTGATTCCATCGCAGGCGGCAATCTCGTCTCACTGGCCACACTCTCACAGCGAGCGATTGTCGAGGTCCTTGACACCGCCGAGTCTTTCGTCGAGGTGAACTCTCGTGCGGTAAAGAAAGTACCGGCCCTGAAGGGCAAGGTTATTGCCTCGCTCTTCTTTGAGGAGTCGACGCGTACGCGATTGAGTTTTGAAACGGCGGCTAAGCGATTGAGTGCCGACGTGCTGAGTCTGGCGGTGGCCTCCTCGAGCGTAAAGAAGGGTGA
>CALAYR010000060.1 GCA_937894805.1 uncultured Acidimicrobiaceae bacterium
CGTCCGCCCGATGTTGTGCAGCTGGTGCGAGCGAAGATCGTGCACCTGAGTGCCGCGTCCGAGGTACGTCGTCCAGAGTTCGTTCTGTGCCCCTGTGCCCTGGAATACGGCGTCGTTTCGGGCGCGGTCGTATGCGGCGCCCATACCAATGACGGACTGGTGCATGCGGGCGTCACGAGCCAAGGTCGTGGTCGTTCGAGAAACGTACCAAGCACTGAGGTCGAGACGCTGGTATGTCGCCACGCTAAGAGAGGCGTTTTCATCCAAGTCGTATTCCGAAACAGGTACCACGAGGGCATCGAGTCCCCCGGACCAAATCTCAATTACTCGAGCCGAGGCACTCTTTCCCAAAGAAATTTTCATGCGAGGAAAGGTGGCGCCCGCCGTGAGTGAGTGGAGGATCACTATGGACTCGCGGATCTCACTACCTGCTGTCACCTTGAGCGCAACGGTTCCAGGTGTCAGCGCACCATTGAGGACCACAAAGGAGTCATCCTCGTAGCCCGCAATACTGCCGGCTTGATTAGAAGTCTCAACGGTCACGCCATCGAGGTGGCCTTCCACGCCCTGCAAAACACCATTGTGCGTACGCACTACGACCGAGCCAAGAGCGGCAATTGAACGTTCAAGCGCATCTCCGTCGTGCTTTAAGACCGGAGCGTCAACGCCGTACTGGTCGAGGTTAAAGAACTCGAGCGGGGCGTACCGCCAGACTTCGTCAGTGGTCGTAGGAATGCCAGTTGCGGCAAACTCGGCCAGCATGGTCCGGCGCTCAGCAGCGTCTGACTGACCTTCAATCCATTGGGCGGCGGTGTCGAGAAATTTCGTCATAATTAAGAATGCTTGGTAGCCCTAGCAGTCTAAAGGCGAGGCTGGTAGTTCCACCCCAAAGGCAATAGGCTCTCGACATCTCAGATTCAGGAGTTCCTATGTCGTTTGAATCATCAGTCCTATCCCTCGAAGTGCAGGGGCATGTTGCCACCCTCTGGTTAGACCGGGTCGAGGCTCGTAATGCCATGGGCCGGGACTTGTGGCAGGACTTGCCCCGGGCCGCCGCCGAAGTGGCAGCCAACAATGAGGTACGCGCCCTCATCATTGCGGCCCGCGGTCCTCACTTCACGGTGGGCCTGGACCTGAAGCAGATGGGCGGCACGTTGATGGGAGCGAGCGGCGAACGCTCGGCGGCCCAAAAGAGCGAGGCGCTCTATCGCGATGTCCGCCGCATGCAAGACGCCATTACATGCTTTGCCGAACTCAAGATCCCTGTGATCGCCGCGGTGCACGGATATTGCATCGGTGGTGGCATTGACCTCATCTGTGCTGCCGACGTTCGCTACGCAAGCTCTGACGCAATTTTCTCAGTACGCGAGGCGAAGGTTGCCATCGTGGCTGACCTTGGCACTTTGCAGCGGCTACCCAAGATCGTCAGCGCCGGTCACGTTGCCGAATTGGCCTACACGGGTAAGGACATCGACGCGAATCGTGCCGAACGCATCGGACTGGTCAACGACGTTGTTAGCGGATCTGCCGACGAGGTCTACGCCAAGGCGCTGGAACTCGCCAAGGAGATTGCGGCCAATTCACCGTTGGTCGTAGCGGGCACCAAGACCGTGCTGGCCGCCAACGAAGGCCGTACCGTACAAGAGGGTCTCGAATTTGTGGCCGCTTGGAACACGATGTATCTACAGAGCAACGACCTAATCGAAGCGATGACTGCGTTTATGGAGAAGCGAGAGCCTACGTTCCGGGGAAATTAACGTTCCCAGAATTTCCAACGACGTCGACTCTTGTTCTGGTTGGCCTCTAACTGGGCACGACGCTCCTCGAACAACTGCGGCGCGACGGCTCCGACAATCTCACTCGCCGCCGCCAACACATCTTCTCGAGCGCCAGCGGTCGAGTCGGGAACTGTAGGCGTTGGCGGAGACACGAGGGAACCGTGGTCCCAGCCAACGTCGGCGAAGCGGCGCTCGTACATCACGCAGGAGTCCGGGCAGGAGAAGGGTTGATCCGGCGCTGCTCCCAGGACACAGAAGCGTGCAGTTTCGCCATTGGCGTAGGAACGACTCTGGAAGTGTTTGCACTCTTCTCTCATCGCCATAACTCCATCGTGCCACGCCGCGGGACCTAGGGCAAGGGAGTCCCCTGATTTACGTACCCCAGATGTAATCTTCGCCAATGGACCAATTTCGGATCGACACCAGGGAACTTGACAGCGCCGGCATCAACGAAGTGGCCGTCGTAGCGTCACGTGCCTTTTACACCGACCCCTTTTTCACGTTCCTATCGAGTCGATCTATCACCCGATCACGCGGCTTAACGCTCTTCTTTAGAGGCAATCTGCGCCACTGGAAGACGGGGCGTATAGTGACCGTTCGCGATCAGGATGACCGCATTGTCGGGGCGGCCGCTTGGCTACCCACGGGTAAGTACCCCCAGCCGATCCTCACGCAGTTGGCACAGATTCCAGGAACTATTCGAGCGCTCTATCGCCGACCGCGGTCGCTCCTCCATGGCAATACCTTCATCAACGCCATTGCCAAGAACCATCCAAAAGAGCTTCACTGGTATCTCTTCTTATTGGTCGCTGACCCCGAAGTGCAGCGCCGAGGCATCGGCCAGATGTTGCTCGACGAGGCACTCACACAGATTGACACTGAAGGTGTGCCGACCTATTTAGAAACGCAAAAAGTTGACAACATCGCCTACTACCGACGCTTTGGATTTGAACTTCAAAACACCCTGACGCCAGTCAAGGGTGGTCCGTCGCTTTATGCCATGTATCGACCGGCTCGCTAGCCGATCGATCCTTCCATCTGGAGTTCGATCAAGCGACTCCACTCCACGGCGTACTCCATGGGGAGAGTCCGCGTTACGGGCTCGATGAAGCCGTTCACGATCATGCCCATGGCCTGACCTTCAGAAAGTCCGCGGCTCATGAGATAGAAGAGCTGGTCGTCACCGATCTTTGAAACCGTGGCTTCGTGACCGATGGAGGCGTCCTGCTCGCCGACTTCCATGTAGGGCTTGGTTTCGGATACGGAGTGTTCGTCCAAGATCAATGCGTCACAACGGACGAATGACTTCGAACCAGTGGCTCCCTCTTCGACCTTAACGAGGCCGCGATAGGTCGTCGTGCCGCCATCCTTCGAGATGGACTTGCTCACAATGGTGGAGGTGGTCTCAGGGGCGCAGTGGACCATCTTGGCGCCAGCGTCCTGCATCTGGCCGGCTCCGGCGTAGGCCACGGAGAGCACTTCACCAGAGGCCTTGGGTCCCATGAGGTACACCGAGGGGTACTTCATGGTGAGGCGAGAGCCAATGTTGCCGTCAATCCATTCGACACGAGCTTCCGCTTCCGCACGGGCCCGCTTCGTTACGAGGTTGTAGACGTTGTTCGACCAGTTCTGAATCGTGGTGTACGTGATTCGCGAACCTTCGAGCGCGACGAGTTCGACCACGGCCGAGTGCAACGAGTCTGTCGAATAGACCGGAGCCGAACAACCTTCGACGTAGTGAACCTGGCTACCCTCGTCAGCAATAATCAGCGTCCGCTCGAACTGACCCATATTTTCGGTGTTAATTCGAAAGTAGGCCTGGAGGGGCTGGTCGACAACCACGCCTGGTGGAACGTAGATAAACGATCCGCCAGACCAGACGGCTGAGTTCAGTGCGGCGAACTTGTTGTCGTTCGGTGGGATGACGGTGCCGAAATACTTTTGAACCAATTCGGGGTACTCCCGAACTGCGGTGTCCATGTCCGTGAAAATGACACCGAGCGACTCGAGGTCGGCTCGGTTGCGGTGAAAGACCACTTCGGATTCGTACTGGGCGGTAACACCGGCGAGGTATTTGCGCTCGGCTTCAGGGATACCGAGCTTCTCGTAGGTCTGCTTAATGGCGTCGGGCAGGTCTTCCCAGTCGTTGACCTGATTCTCGGTCGGCTTGATGTAGTAGTAGATGTCATTGAAGTCGAGGTCGGGCATGCGATCGGCGAACCAGGGCAACATGGGCTTCTTCTCGAAACGCTTCAGCGCGTTGAGGCGGAACTTCTGCATCCAATCGGCTTCGTTCTTAATGCCGGACATCTCTCGAACGATGGCTTCGTTAATACCCTTCTTGGGCTTAAAGACGACGTCATGTTCGTCGCTCCATCCAAGCTTGTATTTACTGAAATCTAGGTTTTCGACGGTCACAATGCCCCTTTATGGAGTTACCACTACCTAGATAGTACTAACCCCACCGCTCGGCCAAGCACTTTCAGGTGGCAGAGTGGCAGGGTGACTCCAGCCCCACGTGCCCCCAAGCGACCCTTTGAAATAACCAGACACGGTGATACTCGTATCGACCCCTACTACTGGCTTATGGATCGCGAGAGTGAAGAGGTCACCGCGCTACTCACGGCTGAGAACGCGTTCGTCGCGGAATCACTAGCCCACCTCAAGCCCCTCGAGTCAACCATCTTCGATGAAATCAAGGCTCGCGTCGTAGAGACCGATACTTCAGTACCGGTCCGTCGAGATGGCTGGTGGTACTTCGATCGCACCAAGGAGGGTCTCGAGTACTCGATTAGCTGCCGCGTCCCAGCGGGTGACGATCTCGTCACGCCCCCCACAATCGACGTCAACTCCACACTCCCCGGCGAGCAGATCATCTTGGATGAAAACCTCGAGGCCGAAGGTCACGACTTCTTATCCGTCGGCATCTTGAGTGTCAGCCCGGACGACACCTGGGTCGCCGTCGGAACTGACACCAACGGCAGCGAACGTCATCGCGTCACCATTCGCCCACTGGACGGACAGACCGCTTGCGCCGAAGTACTCACCGACGTCTACTACGGCTTCACGTGGGCCAGCGACAGTCGTCACATCTTCTACACCAAGGTTGACGAGGCCATGCGTCCGTGGCAGCTCTGGCGACACGAGATAGGCACGGAACAGTCGAGCGATGCCCTCATTCTCCAAGAAGAAGACCCGCAGTACTTCGTCGGCGTCAGTCGTTCACGCGACCGGCAGGTCATCATCGTCACGCTGTCTTCTTCGATGACTTCAGAGTCACGGTGGATTCCGGCCAATAACCCCACGGCTCCCCTGGTAATTCTTGACCAGCGTCAGCACGGCATTGAGTACGGCGTCGAGCACTACCAGTCGCCTTCGGGAGAGAACTTTTGGCTCAAGGTCACCAACGAGCAGGCCACTGACTTTCGACTTATGGTGCGCGCGGAGTCCGAGAGTTCTTGGCGCGAACTGATTGGTGAGCGGAGCGGTAATCGCCTCGACGGTGTTGAGGCCTATGCGAAGTATTTGGTCTTGAGCGAACGTGTCGACGGCTGTGCCGCCGTGCGCGTACTGCCCCTGTTGACCTCTGGCGATCCCTTTGGTGACGGCCTCCTCGACCGCGGTTATCTCCTCACTTCCGGCGTCTCGCCCCACACGATTGTGGCGGCCGACACACCGACCTTCGACACCGAGTACCTCCGTATCGTGGAGACGTCACTCATCACGCCTCGCCGCGTCGCCGATGTGAATCTCGCCACCGGCGAAATGATTACCCGCAAACAGCAGGAAGTTCGAGGCGGGTTTAACCCCGAGAACTACATCACGGGTCGTATCTGGGTGCCGGCATCTGACGGCCACCTCATTCCCGTCTCCGTTGTCGCACGGCGCGACCTCGTCGTGCAGAACCCCGACGGCAACCTCACGCCGACCGGCCAGGCGCCGATGCTCCTTGAGGGATACGGCAGCTACGAGATTTCCTTCGACCCGGCCTTCTCCGCCTTCCGTGTATCGATGCTGGATCGCGGTGTGATTTACGCCATTGCCCACATCCGGGGTGGTGGTGAAATGGGCCGAGCATGGTACGAAATGGGCAAGCTGGCACAAAAGCCCACGACGTTCAGTGACTTCGTCACCTGTGCCCGGTGGTTCATCAACCACCAGTGGACTTCCAGCGATCGCTTTGCCGCCCGCGGCGGTTCGGCCGGTGGCCTTTTGATTGGCGCCGTCATGAACTTAGATCCCACCCTCTTTACAGCCGTGGTGGCCGAGGTGCCATTCGTGGATGCCCTCACGACAATGCTCGATGCCTCGCTCCCCCTCACGACGAATGAGTGGGAGGAGTGGGGTAACCCCGACGCCGACCCACTCGCCTACCGAACAATGAAGGGCTACTCGCCGTACGACAACCTTCGCTCGGAGCGCTACCCCACCCTGTTTGCTACTGGCGGTCTCAACGACTCCAGAGTTGGATTCTGGGAGCCGGCGAAGTGGGTGCAAGCACTCCGCGACGCCAATGAGAGCAACGTGGCGTACCTCAAGATGGAGATGGGCGCCGGACACGGCGGACCTTCTGGTCGTTACGACGCTTGGCGCGACGAGGCGGCGGTCTACGCCTTCATCTTTGACGCGCTTGGCATTGTTGCCTAGCGCTGCGCCAACAGAGTTCCAGCCACCAATAAGACAGCGACAACGGCGAGGGCGAATCCGAGAATCTTGGCCGAACCACGAGGCCACCGACTGCGCCTAGCCGAGCGATCTATCGCCCACTTCTCACGGGGAGAACTGAGGCTTGGGAAACTGGAAATCGATTCACCATTCTCGCCAAACACATAGTCCCTCGACGTGTCAATACTGGGACGCCGCAACTCCATGGATGGCAACGGGGGCATCTCGGAACCAACCACCCGAATGGTTGGACGCACTTCGATGGTCGCAGGACTGGAAGGTCTGACAAAACGATTGGCGTCGCGACGAAGTTTCTTGATTCGGAGTCCCACGAGCAGTACCGGGATTAACCCAAGGGTGACCCACACGATGATCATGCGATACCCAGACGGAAATCGGTGAACTCATGGCCCCTACACCGCAAAGGTTCCAAATCCCCCTCGGAAGTACAAGAGCGGAGCTCCCGAGTGCGCCGTTAAGTCGGTGATGGCCGCAACGACCACGTCGTGATCGCCATGCTCACTGAAACTTTCAATCGTCGCCTCTATGTGTGCGATCGCGCCAGCAATGATCGGGGCTCCATTCGTCCCGGGCGACCACGCCACTGCGGCGAACTTGTCAATGCCGGATGTCGCAAAGGTTCGGGCGACCGCTTCTTGATCTTCACCAAGCACTGAAATAGCCAGAGAGCCCGCCCCTTGCATGCGGGGCCAGGAACTGCCGTTTCGTTGCGCGGCAAACGTAACGAGCAGTGGCTCGAGCGAAAGGCCGGCGAAGGACTGACAGGTGAACCCAACTGGTCCATCAGGCGTCACTGCGGCAATGACAACAACACCGGTGGCGAAGTGGCCGAGCACTTCTCGGTACTTCGGGATTGAAAGTTCGGTCACGTTCGCGAGGTTACAGGCATCATTGAGTACCGTGGCGGTATGAGTACTTCTACTGTCGACCTCGGTGACGTCACCATCGCCTACACCTCGGCCGGCGATCCGTCCGGGCCCCTCGCGATTTTGCTCCACGGCTTCCCCGACACGACCCACACGTTTCGCTACCTCAGCCCCTATCTCGTGGGCCTGGGCTACCACGTCGTAACCCCCGCCATGCGTGGCTACGCGCCCAGTTCCCTCTCGGCCACGAACGACTATCACACCACCGCCATCGCACACGACGTCAACCAGCTGCACGAGGCCCTGGGTGGCACGAGTGATGCCGTCCTCATCGGTCACGACTGGGGTGCCGTTACGGCCTACGCCGCACTGGCCTCGGCTCCTCAGCGCTGGCGCAAGGGTGTCACCATGTCGGTGCCTCCGACACCACTGATGGCGCAGGCCTTTATGACCTACGACCAACTCCGCCTCAGTTGGTACATGTTCTTCTTTCAGTCACCACTTGCTGACATCGTGGTTTCGCTGAACGATCTCGACTTCATTGAGCGGCTCTGGCAGGACTGGTCCCCGGGTTACGAGCACGAAGACGACGTGGCCTCCGTGCGGGCCGCCCTTGGCACCCCCGAAAACCTTGGGGCCGCCCTGGGCTACTACCGCGCCATGTTCACGGCTCCTCAGCCCAAAGAGGAGTTGCAGTACATGCGCGACACCTTCAATCGTGTTCCCGATATGCCAATTCTCTACCTTCACGGAGAAAACGATGGCTGCATTAATCCCGCGGTTGCCGAAGGGACATTGCAGTTCCTCGCCACCGGGTCGGAGATGGAAGTTCTCGCCGGACTGGGTCACTTCTTGCACCTCGAAGAGCCCGATACCGTGCACCACCTCATCGGTGAATTTCTCGGTCGTTAATCCCCCGGCAGGCAGTACGACGTCTTAGTGCGCTCGATGAGCCCGTCACTCTGAAGTCCGTCCAACACTTCTTGCAACCGGTCGGCGTCGATTCCGGTCTGTCGTTCGAGAAGGCCACGCGTCATCGGCCGATCCCCGAGGTAGTGCAGCACCAGTCCCCGTTGTTGACGAAGAGAACCGACGAAACGTGTTTGTGGCGTTGAGACCCCACCCGAGCCACTTGCTGGGTCGGGTCCGCCAGACCGATGCCAGGCGCAGACTGGCGCCACGGGGCAGGTGTCGCACAGTGGCTTCGCTCGACAGAACTGAGCGCCGAGATCGAGCATCAACTGGTTCCACTGGGCCGAATCACCACCACCGAGCAACTCCGTGGCGACACCTTGAGCCCGCTTGGGACTCAGCGTTTCATTCGCAATAGCCCGCGCCACGACCCGTCCGACATTGGTGTCGAGTACCGCAACGGGTTCGCCGAACGCAAAGCTCGCCACGGCATTTGCCGTATAGGCACCAACTCCCGGCAGGGTTCGCAGGGCCTCGACCGAAGATGGCACGGCACCGTCGAACTTCTCCACGATGACCTGGGCGGCGAGTTGCAAGTTGCGTGCTCTACGGGCAAAACCCATGCCCTGCCAGGCTCGCAGTATGTCGGCGAGCGGCGCGGTGGCGCAGACCTGGGGCGTGGGAAACAGTTGTAAAAAGTTCAGCCACGCGGGAATCACCCGAGCCACTTGCGTCTGCTGCAGCATGACTTCGCTGACCAGAATCGCCCAGGGGTCGCTCATGCTCGACCAGGGCAACGACCGATGAAGTTGTGGCGCTGCGTCTAGTAGTGATTCTTGGAACCCGCGAATGGCGTTAGGCCCAGACATCACCGGAGTAGGGACGCTGGCGGACCGGAGCGAACTCCTTCTTCCAAACCATGACCTTGCGACGGAAGTAGCAGACCTCAAGGCCGTCCTGGTTGAAACCCTTGGTCTCAACCTTGACGATGCCCCGGTCGTTCTTCGAGCTCGACTCCGTCTTGTCCAAGACGCGAGTCTCGGCGTAGATGGTGTCTCCGTGGAACGTGGGGTTCTTGTGGAGCAGTGACTCAATCTCGAGGTTGGCAATGGCTGCACCCGAAATGTCGGGGACCGACATGCCGAGAACGAGAGAGTAAACCAAGTTCCCGACCACGACGTTGCGCTTTTGAACACTCTCGTGCTCGGCGAAGTAGACGTTGGTGTGGAGTGGGTGGTGGTTCATCGTCATCATGCAGAAGAGGTGATCATCGAATTCGGTGATGGTCTTGCCGGGCCAGTGCTTAAACGTGTCACCGGGCTCAAAATCTTCGAAGTAGCGGCCAAAGGGGCGGTCGTGGGTGGTCATGTCGGGTACCTTTCTTTTGTTACAGCGAATCGGGAGTAGCGCTTCGGGTGGAGAAACTCAGTGCGCCACCGCTCGGCGTCTCGCCGTCAATAACCAGGCGCCAGGTGTAGCGGGCGCCGGGCATCAACGGCAGTGGTCCGAAGTTAATGGCGATCGGAAGATCAACGGGGGCTCCCTCGGGAATCCCGATGGGTTCTCCGGCCTCAAATTCGCCTCGAACCTCAACGGTCTGAGGCCCTTCGGGGGTATCTAGGACAATTAACTGACCGTCGGCATCCTCGAGGAATAACTCCCAATGGTGACTCACGCCGGTCTCGTGGCGGTCGATTTCGAGCTTGACGACAACGGCCGAGGGGGTGGGGTCAGGGCCGGTCAGAGACCACCCACCGCCCAGGATGTACAGCTTCCCGTCGGCTACGTGGGCCGCATCGGCCAGCATCATCGTTACGCGCATGACTCAGAGCCTAGGACTGTCCGGTGGGGATGACTTCACCGGTAAATTCGAGTCCATGACCGCACCTGCCCTTGACCTCTCCAACGCTGCCGAATTAATCGCGGCCGCCCAACGCCTGCTCGATGGAGCAGTAGATCAACTCGCCGCCCGAGGTGGCATTGATGAGAACCAGACGTTGGCCTACGACATCGCGCACGCTTCGAGTGCGATTGCCACCGCTCGATTCAACCTCGACTACGCCTCCAAGGGTTCGACGGAGTCCAACCTCACGGCCGCCTTCTTGGCCGGAGCTCTCACCGACTTGGCCGGTCGCGTCATCGGCCGCGAATCAACGTGGGGCTTCCCCGCCGACTGGTACGCCCAGTTCGCGTCGTTCGTAGAGACCTACCGTGACCCCAAGTTCTTGGGCAGCCTCGCCGACAAGCCGGGTGCACGCCACCTCGACGAAGCCTTCCAGATGGTGGGCGACACCTTCCACCGCTTCGCCGAACAAGAAGTCCGACCCCACGCCGAGCACATTCACCGCACCAACGGCGACATTCCTGAATCAATCATCGGTGGACTCGCCGAAGTCGGTGGCTTTGGTCTGTCGGTCCCCGAGGAGTACGGCGGCTTCGCCGACGGCTCCGAGAGCGACTACCTCGGCATGGTCGTGGCGACCGAAGAGCTCACCTGGGGTGGTCTCGGTATTGGTGGATCGCTCATCACCCGTCCCGAAATTCTGACCCGTGCCCTCGTTAGCGGTGGCACCGAGGAGCAGAAGGAGAAGTGGCTCCCCAAGCTCGCGACGGCCGAAGTTATGGCCGCCGTAGCCGTTACGGAGCCCGACTACGGCAGTGACGTCGCGGGAATCACCACGATGGCCACCAAGACCGAGGGCGGCTGGCTCGTCAACGGCACCAAGACGTGGTGCACCTTTGGTGCCCGCGCCAACGTTCTCATGCTCCTCGCTCGCACCGACCCGGATCGCAGCAAGACTCACCGTGGTCTTTCGCTCTTCCTGGTAGAGAAGCCCGTCGCCGACGGCCACGGCTTCCTCTTCACCCAAGACGCATCGTCCGAAGGTCGCAACGACGCCAATGGCCGCCTCGAAGGTCGCCCCATCGACACGCTGGGTTACCGCGGTATGCACTCCTACGAAATCAACTTCGACAACTGGTTCGTGCCAGACGCCAACCTCGTTGGTGGCGAAGCCGGTCTCGGTCGGGGCTTCTACTTCCAGATGGCTGGATTCGAGAATGGCCGCATCCAGACGGCCGCTCGCGCCGTGGGCCTCATGCAGGCCGCCTACGAAGCGGCCTACGAGTACGCCCAGAACCGCGTCGTCTTTGGTGAGCCCATTGCTAACTACGAACTCACCAAGGTGAAGCTCGGCACCATGGCCGCCATCATCCAGTCGACCCGCCAGTACTCACTGGCCGTCGCCCGCTTGATGGCCAAGGGTGAAGGCACGCTCGAAGCCTCAATGGCTAAGGCCTACGTCTGCCGCGCCGCTGAGTGGGTCACCCGCGAAGCGCTCCAGATTCACGGCGGTATGGGTTACGCCGAGGAGTACGCCGTCAGCCGTTACTACGTCGACGCTCGTGTTCTTTCGATTTTCGAAGGTGCCGACGAGACGCTGTGCCTCAAGGTGATCGCCCGTCGACTGATGGACCAGCGCGCCTAAGTAGTCAACAAGAAAAAATGGCCCGGCGTAAGCCGGGCCATTTTTTATGCCGCCAACCAGATAATCCCCCCCCCCCCGAATCTTTCGAGACTTACTATTGGGCTCATGAGCGAAACGCGATTTCTCCGATCGGTGCCAAGTCGACTGCGAACCGTGATTATTGCCGTCTTGGCGATCTACGGCGCAGTACTTCTAGTCACAGCCCTTGGCTATCGCATCGTTGGCGGCTGGCTCGCGAATCGCGGCGCTGCCTTTCCGTCACAAATCCTGGTCGTCACCGCGCTTTTAGTTGGCGGCGTGATTGTCACGGACCTTGTCACACGGACAGAGGCGGGAGAAGCACCCAAGTCGGTGAACGATCGATTCAACATCTCTGATGCCGAGCTCAAATTCATGGCTCGAGTCATACCAATCGGGTTCTGCTTCGTTGCGATGATGGCCTACGGATTCATATCTTCCGGCGGATGGGGAGTGATACCTCACAGCCCTGGTACTCCCTATCAAATATTTCTTTCGCACTCTCGCTTTTCCAGCGTCGTCTCAGAGGCAAGGTACCAACACGTCATTGAAGCAAATCTTCTCTTCACAGTTGGTATGAGTCTCATACTTTTGACTGTTGCATACGGAATCAGTTGCACCATGGGTACCTCTAAGACACCAGAATGAATTGTCACTCTCAAAGCCAGGCGTGCCGCCGGCGCGACAAGTAATTAGCTATTCGTCAATCGTGAATGGTTCGTGCACTGCGCCAAGCGTGATGCCGGCCGAGTGACGATCAGGCGATTCGCCCCGAGCAATCTGTGCGCGGATAGCGGCAGCCTCCCAGCGACTTTCGACCTTGCCGTAGCGCCAGAGCGCGAGCGCCCCGGCCCAGATGACAATGAACATCATGACCACGATGAATCCGGCCTTGTTGATGTCGAAGTTGCCGGCGTAGTCCCAGAGGCCACCGGTGAGCTTCAGTTGATTGGCCAACACTTGCATGAGTTCCAGTGTGCCGATGTAGAAGGCCACGGCCACCGAGAGCCCCGTGATGGTGATGTTGTAATAGACCTTGCGCACAGGCTTCGAGAAGGCCCAGCCGTAGGCGAAGTTCATGAACGATCCGTCAATGGTGTCGAGCAGACTCATGCCGGCCGCAAAGAGAATGGGCAGGCTGAGTAGGGCCCAGATCGGTAGACCGGCAGCTACGGATGTACCGGCCAACACCATGAAGGCAATTTCCGTGGCCGTGTCGAATCCCAATCCAAAGAGGAGGCCCAAGGGGTACATCTTCCAAGGCTCATCGATAGAACGAGCAATCGGTCCGAAGAACCGCATCAGCAGTCCACGCGAGTTCAGGTGCTTCTCAAGCTCTGAGTCATCAAAACGACCTTGGCGCATCTGAATAAAAAGGCGAACAATTCCAACCAGGATGATGACGTTCAAAATCGCGATGAGATACAAGAATGTTCCCGAGACGACCGTTCCAACCAGTGTTCCGTAGTGGTGGAGCGAGGAATTGTCGTCGGTGACTTGAATCCCTAGGGCCTTGACGCCAAAGCCCAGCAGCAACGTCAAAGCAAAGACGATGCTGGAGTGGCCCAGCGAAAAGTAGAAACCGACCGACATGGGTCGGCGACCTTCGGCCATCATTTTTCGCGTTGTGTTGTCGATCGCCGCAATGTGGTCGGCATCAAAAGCGTGACGCATACCGAGGGTGTACGCCAGCACGCCGGTGCCGAGACCGAGCACGGCTCCCTTGCCGACGCCGTAGTGATGTCCGGCCGCTAGGGCGAGCAGTCCCCATCCCAAGATGTGGAGGAAGGCAATAAAGCCAAACATCGCAAACAGGCGGCGCCACTCATCGCGACTGAACGAGCCACGAAGCCGACTACCGAGCGTCGGCTTCGACGTTTCAGTTGTACTCACAAAGGCAAACTAATGGTGAAAATAGTTCTAGGGGTACTTATTCAGCCGAACGAGTAAGTCCCGCGCGCTCGCCGCGCGACAGGAACTTGAGAGCAATCTTGCGACTGGCTTCGTCGATCATCTCGTTACCGAACATGACCGCACCGGTGTTGTCTTCCTCAGTGGCCTTGTTGTAGGCCTCCAAGATGTCGTAAGCACGGTCGAACTGCTCTTGCGTCGGACTGTAGACCTCGTTAAGGACAGCAGCCTGGTCGGGCGTAAGGGCCCACTTGCCGTCGTAGCCGAGCATGCGGGTGCGCATGGCGTAGTCGCGGAGCAGGTCGTTGTCGCGAACGTAGAGGAAGGGTCCGTCGATGACCTGGAGGCCATTGGCACGACCGGCCATCAAAATGCGGGAGAAGACGTAGTTGAAGTGATCGCCGGGGTACTCGGGGATGGCTACGCCACCGGTCAGGACGGGCATCTCAATCGAGGCCGCAAAGTCGGCGGGGCCAAAGATGATGGTCTCGAGGCGGGGTGAGGCGGCGCAGATTTCGTCGACGTTGATCAAACCACGAGCCGTTTCGATCTGAGCTTCAATTCCAATGTGACCAACGGGAAGACCGGCGTTCTTTTCAACCTGCGTCAAGAGCAGGTCCATCGCAATGACTTCGGCCGCTGACTGGACCTTCGGCAGCATGATCTCGTCGAGACGAGGACCGGCGTTACCCACGACTTCGAGGATGTCACCAACAGTCCACGCGGTGTCCCAGGCGTTGACGCGCACACACAGCACGCGGTCGTCCCATGGCAAGGTCTTAATGGCGTTCACGACCTTGGCGCGAGCGGCCACCTTTTCATTCGGGGCGACCGAGTCCTCAAGGTCGAGAAAGGTCATGTCGGCCGAGACCGTAGGGGCCTTGGCGAGGAAACGATCTGATGACCCTGGGGTCGAAAGACATGAACGGCGGGGCAGGTTACGTGAGCGTGCAGACATGTCCTTCAGCCTATTAGCGAGAAACGGACACTCCAACCTCTCTACCCCTTTGCTCACTCGTGAAATGTGAATTGGTAGTCCAAATAGAAGCATTGAAGCGGCTGTCTTTTGGCGCCCCTTCCTAGTAGCGTTGAACCGTGACCAACGTCGGGCGCGTGAAGCGCCTTTCGACGCAGTGGCCAAACCGAAAGCTCAGTCGTAGCGGACTTGTGCTTTGCAGCCTGGCCTTAGTCGCAGTGTGTTCGAGCGCTGTGATGGTTTCGCCACGCCCTGCTGGCGCCATCAATCTGAAGACCGAACGGGCTAAGGCCAATGCCCTCTACCTCCAGGTCAAGAAGCTGAACTCCCAGGTCGATACCCTCGGTCAAAAATACAACCTGACCCAGATCAAACTTCAAGAACTCAACCACCTGATCACCAACAGCCGCCAGGCCGTACTAGATGCCCAGCGGCAGGTAACGACGAACCGCGCTGGTCTGCGGCAAGCGGCGATAAATGCCTACATCAACGCCGGGGCTCAGATGATGTCTAATCCGCTCTTTAATACCGATGCGGCCAGCAATGGTGCCCGGACCGTCTACAACACCATCGCTGAGGGTGACCTGGCAACGTCGGTCTCATCCCTGCAACTGTCGACCATCAGGCTGACCTCGCAGCGCCAAATCCTTCGAGACCAGCAAGCGGCCGCACAGCACGCCCGTGATGAAGCCGCCAGCATCTACAAACAAGCCGTGGGTGCTCAACGCCAAGCCCAGCGACTGCTCAACGGTGCTCGCGGTCGCATCGCCTACTACCTCCGCCAGGCCCAACTCAAAGCTGAAGCGGCCGCCCGAGCCGCCTGGGCCAAAAAACATCCCGGCAATCACCACGGCTATCCACCTCAGCCGAACACCCGAGCCGGGCGGGCCGTTTCATTCGCCTACAGCATGATTGGCGTGCCCTACGTGTGGGCCGGGACTTCTCGCCGAGGAGTGGACTGTTCAGGGCTTACCATGCTCGCTTGGCAGGCTGCCGGTGTGTCGCTGCCCCACTACTCCGGATCGCAGATGTCCTCAACGATTCGAGTGCCGCTGTACGCCCTGAAGCCGGGCGACCTCTTGTTCTACGGACGGGGTGGTGGTTCACACGTAACGATGTACATCGGTAATCGCCGCATGATCGAGGCCGCCTCCGCCGGGACCCGGGTTCACATCTCTCCGGTCCGTTACAGCGGTCTAGCGGGTGCCGGTCGCCCTCGCGGCTAGATGTGATCGGCGTAATTCCAACGGCGATCGCGGTTGGTCCCTTTACGTTCTATCTCTACGGTCTCGGGCTCGCTACCGCGGCGTGGATCACCTATCGTGCAATTCAACGCCGTCTCTCGTCACGGGCACTGCCGACTGAGCGGTGGGCCTACTTTGCAGCCGCCACGATCGGCAGCGGTCTACTCGGAGCGCGTGCCGCGCACGTGGCGACCAACTGGTCCTACTACCAAGATCACCTGTCGTCAGTCGCGTCACTCTGGCAGGGTGGGCTCGCCAGTTTCGGCGGGATCGCCCTCGCCACGCCGGTGGCACTGCTCCTCGCTCGTCGCTGGTGGCCCCAGCGAACACTGCTCGAATTCGCCGACATCCTCATACCGGCGCTTGTGGCGGGCTGGGCCGTTGGTCGCGCCCTAGGGCCTCAGTTCATGTACGCGGGTGGTGGCCACGAGACGCACCAGTGGTTTGGTCTGACCTACGCCGGGCAGACGGGACGTCGGATACCGGTTCCGCTGATTCAAGCTGCCGAAGACGGACTGCTCTGGCTCCTGCTTCTCCGCATCGAGCGACTCAGGACCGTGCCCGGCACGGTAACCGGTATCGCCATGTCGATCTGGGGCACCGTGCGCTTCCTCGACGAGTATTTCCTACTCGGCGAGCAGGGCCACAGCGGCTCACTGGCCGTGCAGGGGGCGTCGCTCGCCCTCGTTATCGGTGGACTACTCCTGCTTGGTCGGGTCTGGCGACAACGTCGGAACCTGCCACAATGAAGTTGATGAAGCGAGCTCGTGAAACCATTGTCCAGTGGCTCTCGGATCCCCACGAGCGGCGTTACGCGGTCGCCCTCGGTCTGATTGTTTGCCTCGGGACGTGGTTGCGGGCGGGCGGCCTTTCCACGGGCACCCTCTTTCGCGATGACGCCTGGGTGGCGCTCACCGCCCACTTTCCACTCGGCACCGCCGTCAAAATGGTCGGAACGGCTCCGGGTTTTGTCCTCCTCGAGCGATCATGGATTCAGCTAACCGAGCCACACCTCTGGCTGATGCAACTCCCCACGTTCTGTGTCTCGCTGCTCGGCATGGTTTTCGTAGCGGCCGTGGTTCGCTTCCTGGGGCTGCCCCGGACGGCTTCCTTATTCGCCACCGCGTTCGTGGCCTTCTCGCGCATCGACATCACCTACGCCACCCACCTCAAGCCCTACGCCCACGACATCGTCGCCGCAGCCCTCCTCATCGCCGCGGCCCACTGGTTTCGACGTGGCGGACATGCGGGGTGGTTTGCGGCTATCGCCACAATCAGCTTGGTGACCTCGTTTTCGATACTGCCCCTGGTTCTTGGCCTCAGCCTGTGGGTGGGCTTCATGGCGCTACGAACGAGCCGAGTTCGGACTCTATTCATCCCGGGCGGTAGTGCCATAGTCATGGTGGCAACGGTGGCCTACCTCGTACGCAACGGCATCTCCCCCAGACTCGATACGTCGTGGCAGGCCTCCTACCTCGACACGAGTTCCCTCGGATCACTCCTCTCCTCGTTCTGGTCCATCACAACGAGCCTGCTGTGGGGCCTGGGCGACACCGCACCGGGTCTAAACATCCCCTATCTCGGTCGGCTGATTCAGTTCGCCATGTTGTTTCTCATCGTGCTGGCACTGCGCCGTTGGCGCGACTCCTCCATTGCCTGGGCCGGAGTGCTGGGGGCCTACGCCGCAGCGTTAGTGCACCTCGCCCCACTCGGTACCGGTCGCACCGATGCCTACCTCCACCCCGCACTGGCCATCATCCTGGTCATTGGCGGACTGGAACTCTGCGCCATTGCGCGTAGCTACGACCCCCAGCGAGCCATCTTTACGGTCGCCTGCTTCGCGGTGGTGGTGAGCCTCACGGGCGTCGACCGGCTGATCCATCGAGAGCCGTACGCCGGTGGCAACTTTCGCCCGGTGCTCCAGGCCGCCAACGACACGTTGCGGCAGGGTGGCACGGTGTTGATTGAAGGGAGTGCTCGTTGGCCGTGGGCCTTTTACGGTGCGCGTCAGCTTTCGTTGAGATTCTCCGATCAGTACAACACGGGCTTCGCTCCGGTCACGACGGACTCGCACGTGGTTCTGATGCCGGGTTCCATTATCGAGGGCGGCTACAACGCCCACGCCACAATCAACAAGTTGCAGAAGGCGTCTCGGGTGCTCTACATCCAAAGTGACGACTGGCCTTCAATGGGTCGCCCACTGCACGGCGCGGCACAAGGCAGCTGTTACAAACCGTCGGCCGAAGGCTTTATTCACATTCCCGGGTACTACATCCAACGCTGGACCCGCTACTGCACGTATCGGCCAGGATTACATCTCGACCGGTAACTGAACTTCGGGGCGCTCTTCGAGCAGACGCTCGCAGTGCGGGGCCGCGGGGAACGATTCGGCAATCACGTGACCCAAGACGGCTCGTACTTCCAGCGCGTCGGCACCACTAGCGAGACGCTGGTCAACGGCTGAGGCCAACTGCTCAAACGTTGGCTGCGAGGCGTTCTCCCCGAGGAGTTCAATGATCTGACCGAGCTCTTCGTGCCCGATGATCTCGAGCAACAGCGAGGCGGTGGCCAGCGGGGCCGACTTCACGAACGTGGCGACATCTCGGCGCTGCTTCAGACTGCGGAGGGGAACGAGGAGCACCGGTGAACTACCGGGGGTGGGACGAAGGTCGAGTTGGTCGACGAGAGACAGCAGATCTTCTTGGGGCACGGAGGCCAAAATCTTGCGGGCTAGTTCGGTCGCGTTCGACTTCGTACTCATCGTTGTCCTTCGTACTGTGGCGACGCCACGGCTAGGTGAGAATTCTACGCTATTGATGAGGCCAGACCTCGAAAGAGAACTATTGGATCGTGGTCGTGGTGGTCGGTGAGACCGTCGTTGAAGTAGTCGTGGTGCTGGTTGTAGTCGTGGTGGCGCGCACCGGATTGCTCGGCATTTGGATGTAGCCCGTTAGATACGTTCCCGCAGACTTTCCGGTGTTGGTCACCATGCCGGAGTAGGTGTAGACGCCATCAGGAAAGTTGCCATTGGTCGCAAGGGTCGATCGGCCGGCACCGCCGATATAGATAGCGATATGGCTACTGCCGTAGACCATGAGGTCACCGGGTCGGGGAACATAGTTGGGCGCGCTGAACGTGCCGACCACGACCGGATGCCAGAGATGGCGAGCTGGATGTTGCGCCCAAGAGGCCCATACGGCGACACTGCCCGATGACGGGTGCGCAACGCCATTCATCTTCCAGATGTACTCGACAAAGTCGGCGCACCACGGCTCGCATGAACCCCGATGGGCACTTTGGGTGAAGCGGTTGCAGATCGGATAGCCGGACGCACCGCGCGATCTGTAGGCCCGATACTTAGTGTGAAACTGATCGAACGATTGAGCCAGGTTGATGACTTTGGCGCGTGTTTCACTCGTTGATTCGCTGGCTTCAGCTGAGGGCGTTCCTAACGAGAGGCCGAACGCCACTAGGGCGAGCAGACTGACACAGCTCTTGGTCGCCTTGATACCAAACTCGCGCTCTCGAACCTCGTTCTTCAAGGTGCGGAATGCACGCGTGCTCGCCAGCAGCGACTCCATCCCCATCAGGGAAGCCTAGGTCAGTGTTACGCGGAGCCACAAAGGTGCTTTGTTGCAGCGAAAGTGACGAGTTGTGCCTCGCAGCGCCTGCTACTTGAGCAGATGCTTCGAGATCACTACGCGCTGCACTTGGTTGGTGCCTTCGTAGATCTGGGTGATCTTGGCGTCGCGCATGTAGCGCTCGACCGGGAATTCCTTAGTGAAGCCGTACCCACCGAGCAGCTGTACCGCGTCGGTGGTGACGCTCATCGCCGTGTCAGACGCGAACGACTTTGCAACGGCACCCAGGTAGGTCAACGTACCCTCCGGGTCACCTTCATCGATCTGATTACAGGCGCGGTAGACCATGGCTCGAGCGGCCTCGGTGCGAATGGCCATGTCGGCCAGCATGAATCGAAGGCCCTGGAGCTCACTGATGGCCTTGCCGAAGGCCTGACGCTGCTTCATGTAGCCAGCGGCGTAGTCAATACCAGCCTGGGCGATACCCACGGCCTGGGCGCCGATAGTGGGACGACTGCGGTCGAGCGTGTGCATCGCGATCTTGAAACCTTCGCCCTCTTCTCCGATGCGGTGAGAGATGGGCACACGGACGTTTTCGAAAATCACTTCGGCCGTAGGTGAAGCACGAAGACCCATCTTGTCTTCACCCTCACCGAACTTCACGCCCCAGTCCTTCTCTACGAGGAAACAACTCACGCCCCGCGCGCCAGTGCCCGGCGCCGTGGTGGCAAAGACGGTGTAGGTGTCGGAGATGCCAGCGTTAGTAATCCAGTACTTCGAGCCATTCAAGATGTACTCGTCACCGTCACGAACGGCGTTACAGCGCATCGCGGCCACGTCCGAACCGGCGTCAGCTTCGGAGAGGCAGTAGCTCGACTGAATCTCACCAGTTGCAACACGAGGGAGGTAGGCCTGCTTTATCTCCTCGGAGGCAAAGTTCATCACCGGCAGCATGCCGAGCTTGGAAATCAGCATGGTGACCGAGGTCGAGGCACAGCCACGGGCGAGCTCTTCGGCCATGATGGCCTGGGTCACCATGTCGGCGCCCGCACCGCCGTACGCCTCGGGAATACCGAGCGCCGGGAGTTCAATTTCTTTGCACGCTTCGAACGACTTCCAGGGATACTCCTGGCTCTTGTCGTACTCGGCGGCGTTCGGTGCAATTCGGGCATCGACGAACGAGCGCATCATGTCTCGAAATGCGCGCTGTTCAGCAGTCAGATCAAAGCTCACGGGAAATCCTTTCGGGGAGAAATTAGAGCGACGCTGCGTCGGCCAGGCCGCGCAACTGGTCGACATCGACGCCGTCGACAAAGGCGCGGAGCAAGAAGTAGCTGTGACCGACACCGCGAATCTTGGCGGCGAACTCGCGGTCCACGCTGGTGGCGCCGTCGCGTACGCCAGCGAGGGCAAAGGCGAAGTTGACGTCACTCATCGAGGGGCCACGACCGTAGAGACCGGCCCGCTTGGAGGCCAGAGCCGCGACGGCGGCTTCCAGGTCGTGGTGATTCACGTCGGCCGAGTCGCCAATGTGGTGCTGGTGGAGAAACTCGTGGGTCAACGTCAGGGCGTAGCCGGCGT
>CALAYR010000061.1 GCA_937894805.1 uncultured Acidimicrobiaceae bacterium
AGTCCCCTCTCCAGATCGGCGCGCGAAGGTCGTCATAAAAGACGTCACGCTTCTCGCCAGCGATAGCGGCGAAGACATCATCGCCCCATCGCTCGACACCAAATATCGGCGAGGGCAACGTCTCGCGGGTAAACCAACCAGCATCAGAACATTCAAGCGGGTGGGGATTGAGTTCTCCGCCTACTTGGCGACAGAGAAACAGCATCGAGTACAACGGCATACGTGAAGTGCCGTGGCGCAGGGTGTCCAAGATGCCGAGAAGTCGAACAGGCTCCACTTCGATGCCCGTCTCTTCTTCAACTTCCTTCACGACCACTTCCACGGCCGAATAGCCCACGTCGCAGTATCCGGTGGGATAGAGCCAGACACCAGAGTCAGCCCGTTGAATCAAGAGCAGTTCACCCTTGTCGTTCATCACGGCAGCACCTACGGCCACCTTGGGTGTCACGTACCCCGCCCGGCCGGGCTGAACTTGGCCCATCCAATTGGCAACATGACCCTCACCGTCGAGTCCGTCGATAGCACCCTCGTCTGCGTGGGCTCGGATGTCACCGGCCACCTTCAGGACTTCTTCAAAGCGTTCACGTTCGTACTGCGACTCGGTGAAGGCAAGGCCCGTGCGGGCGATGGCGGCCAGAGACTCCGCCCAGCGAAGTAAGTGGCGCTCCCCTACTGAATCGGTCACAACTACGACGCTAGCAACGACTAGGCGATGGCCGCGGCGAAGACTTCATCCACGGTGCCCACCAGGCCGGTGTAGAACTGGCCGAATTCTCCATACAGCGTGGAGGCTGCGTCGAAGCGCATGGTGTAGACACAGTCCTTCAGATCGTCTACGTGAACGCCGAACAGAGTCACGCCCCATTCCCAGTCATCCAGGCCCGTAGAGCCCGTGACGACTTGCAGGATGCGGCCCTTGAAGGTGCGGCCGGACTTGCCGTGCTCGCGCATGAGTTGGTCTCGCTCGTCGTAGGGCAGCGAGTACCAGTTCTTATCGTCACCGCGACGCTTCGACATGGGGTAGAAACAAAAGGCGGTCATGCCCTCTGGGGGCAAGGTTGGGTAGAGACGGGCGTTCAGCATCTCTTCGGGCATGCCCTGGGAGTATTCGCTCACCTCGGTAACTGAGATATAGCTTTCGGAGACAAAGAGGCCAGCCCCTTGGATCTTCGACTGGAAGGTGCGGAGGTCCCACAGGTTTTCACCCAGCACCATGAAGCAGACATCGGCCTTGGCGCCCATGATGGCGGCCGTCACTACCTGCATGCCCTTGGAGTGGGCGTAGGCCACTGCTTCATGGACCGCCGCGACGTCGACCACATCGGTGGGGTGACAGAACAGATGGGCAACGTTCAAACCCTTGGAGGGGCTGAGTGGGGCTGGTGTAGTCATGTCTTCATGCTACGGCGAGCATCGAGTTCGGCGCACCGCGCTAAAACACATGGCGCGGCCCGAGGGAGTAACGCACATAAGCGAACACGACCGACCACAAATGCAAAGTGCCGGGGCCAATGGCCCCGGCACTTCCAACAAAACGTTGACGGTTTAGTAGTCGTCCATACCGCCGCCGGGCATTGCAGCGCCAGCGGGCTCGGGCTTGTCTACGATGACTGCTTCAGTCGTCAAGAACAACGCCGCGATTGAAGCGGCGTTCATCAGAGCGGAGCGGGTCACCTTGGTGGCGTCGATGACACCGGCCTTCACGAGGTCTTCGTAGACACCGGTAGCGGCGTTGAGACCCTCAGTCGGGTTGGCTAGTTCTTGCACCTTGTTGACGATGACGCCACCTTCGAGACCGGCGTTAACGGCGATCTGCTTGAGTGGCTCTTCAACGGCACGGGCGACCATGAAGGCACCAGTCGCTTCGTCACCGGTCAAACGGTTGGCAACTTCCAAGATGGCCTTCTGTGAACGAATCAAAGCCACGCCACCGCCGGGGACAACGCCTTCTTCGATAGCGGCCTTGGTAGTTGAAACGGCGTCTTCGATGCGGTGCTTCTTTTCCTTGAGTTCAACCTCAGTAGCGGCGCCGACCTTGATGACGGCCACACCACCGGACAGCTTGGCGAGACGCTCTTGGAGCTTTTCGCGGTCGTAGTCCGAGTCGGTGTTTTCCATTTCGGCCTTGATCTGAGCCACGCGACCCTTGATGTCGTCCTCACTACCGGCACCCTCCACGATGGTGGTCTCGTCCTTGGTAACAACGACCTTGCGGGCGCGGCCCAGCAGTTCGAGTCCGGCGGTGTCGAGCTTCAAGCCGACCTCTTCGGAGACCACGGTGCCACCGGTCAAGATGGCGATGTCCTGCATCATGGCCTTACGGCGCTCACCAAAGCCCGGTGACTTAACGGCGACCGACTTGAAGGTGCCACGGATCTTGTTGACGACCAACGTGGCGAGGGCTTCGCCCTCAACGTCTTCGGCCAAAATCAACAGTGGGCGACCCGACTGCATGACCTTTTCCAGGACGGGGAGAATGTCGCGAACGGCACCGATCTTGCCGCCGACGAGCAGAATGTAGGCGTCTTCCAAGACGGCCTCCATGCGCTCAGTGTCGGTTGAGAAGTAGGGCGAGATGTAGCCCTTGTCAAAGCGCATACCTTCCACGAGGTCCATGCCCATGCCGAACGTCTGGCTCTCTTCGACGGTGATAACACCGTCCTTGCCGACCTTCTCGATGGCTTCGGCGATCATTGAACCGATTTCGTTGTCAGCGGCCGAGATGGAAGCCACCTGAGCAATCTGCTCGGTGGTGTTGGCGGGCGTGGCGAGCGCGTGGAGTGAAGCCACAGCGGCCTCAACGGCGGCCTCAATACCCTTCTTCAGGGACATGGGGTTGGCGCCAGCGGCCACGTTCTTTAGACCCTCACGGACCATGGCCCAGGCGAGGACCGTAGCGGTCGTGGTTCCGTCACCGGCGACGTCGTCGGTCTTCTTGGCGACTTCCTTAACGAGGTCGGCACCGATCTTTTCGAAGGGGTCTTCAAGGTCAATTTCCTTGGCGATGGAAACACCGTCGTTCGTAATCGTGGGGGCGCCCCACTTCTTGTCGAGGACCACGTTGCGGCCCTTGGGCCCGAGCGTCACGCGGACGGCATCGGCCAACTTGTTCATGCCGCGCTCAAGTGCGCGACGTGCCTCTTCATCAAATGCGATGAGCTTTGCCATTAGGGGGAACCTCCAGATTGGGTCGTTTAGACGACCCCTAGAGATTAGCAGTCACTCAGAGAGAGTGCTAACGGTTAGCAGCCACCGGCCACAGCGGGGACCAGCGAAACGACCGAGCCGGCGGGCAAGGCGGTGTCGAGACCTTCGAGGAATCGAACGTCTTCGTCGGCAACGAAGACGTTGACGAATCGACGAATTTCACCGGCATCATCCAAGACGCGGGTGGCGAGGCCGGGGTGGAGAACCTCCACTGCGGCGATGGCCTCTCGGACGTTGGTGGCCTCAACGACCACTTCGGCCGATCCCCCAACGAGGACTCGGAGCTGACTGGGTAGGCGGACGGTAACGCTCATCGCGACGTCTCCTTCTTATGTAGTGCTAACGCCGCTTCGGCGTCAGCGAGTTTTGGTGAGATAACGGCCGTTGGAACGGCGGTGTCGACAATGGCGTCGAGTGTCTTGAGGCCGTGTCCAGAGATAATGGCCACGACCGGCTTTGAGCGGTCGATGCTCCCCTTCTCAATGAGCTGAGCCAGCGAGGCGATTACGACGCCACCAGCTGTCTCGGCAAAGATGCCTTCAGTACGGGCCAGTTGGGAAATCGCCGCCAGAATCAAATCATCCGTGACGGAACCGCAGTCGCCGCCCTGGGCGCGCATCTCATCGAGGGCGTAGGGGCCGTCGGCGGGATTGCCAATCGCCAGCGAGCGAGCGATGGTGTTGGGCTTAACGGGGCGAATGATGTTGGAGTTTTCGGCAAAGGCAGTGGCGACCGGTGAGCAGCCAGTGGCCTGCGCACCGAACATCACCGGCGGTGGACCAGAGACGAGGCCGAGCTCCGTGAATTCGCGGAAGCCCTTGGCAATCTTGGTGAGCTGCGAACCAGAAGCAATAGGGGCAACCACCTGGGCCGGCAACTCCCAACCGAGCTGTTCGACGATTTCGTAGGCCAGCGTCTTTGATCCCTCGGCGTAGTAGGCGCGGAGATTCACGTTGGCAAAGGCCCAGTCGGGATGCGAGTCAACGAGTTCGGCACAGAGACGATTCACATCGTCGTAGTTGCCTTCGACGGCCAGCACGACGCCGCCGAAGATCGCCGTCATCGCGACCTTGGACTTTTCGAGGTCGGAGGGAATCACGGTGACGCTGGGCCAACCGAGTGCGGCGGCGTGGGCCGCTACCGACGTGGCCAGGTTGCCCGTGGATGCACAGGCCGCCGTGGTGAAGCCCAGTTGACGGGCCGAAGAAAGAGCGCAGGAAACAACGCGATCCTTAAACGATCCCGTCGGATTACGAGTGTCGTCCTTCAACCAGAGTTCGGAGAGACCGAGTTCGGCGGCGAGACGATCGGCCCGCTTCAGTGGCGTCCAACCGGCACCAAGGTCGACGGGTTCGCCGCCGTGATCGGGCAGCAAGTCGTGGTATCGCCAGATCGAGGCGGGGCCGGCCGCGATGCGCTCACGAGTAACGATTTTTTTGGCGGCTTCCAGGTCGTAGGCAACTTCCAACGGACCAAAGCACTCGTCACACGAGTACCGCGCCTCAGTGGGGTACGTGGTGCCGCATTCTCGGCACCGAAGACCAACAGCAAAACTCACTACGACTCCTTCTCATCGCACGGGCGTTGGCACCTGGGGTTATGAGCGGAGAGCTCACAATTAACCCTGGTTGCCGCGACTTCAACGGGCCCGTCCCTCAGTCGCTCTTGATGACCCTTCTATTGTGGCGAAAATCTTCGAAAATGTCAACTACGCCTCTGCTCTAGCCTTAGACCATGACCTGGAGCGATGTCCCTCTGACCTACCTAGCCTCACGAGGCGAGCTCGACGTCTTGGTACAGCTGAAGGGGCTCAAGACCGTCAGCGTGGTAATCCCGGCACAGAACGAGGCCCCGACCATTGGGGCCGTACTAGATGCCGTCCAGGCCAGCACCCGCCGGTGGCCCGGCCTAATCGACGAAATTTTGGTGGTCGACGACCATTCAACCGACGACACCGCCACCGTGGCCAGTCGCCACGGTGCCCGAGTGGTCGCACTCCACGGACCCGGTGGGAAGGGTCAAGCGATGACGTACGGGCTAAGTCAATCGACGAGCGACCTTGTGGTCTTTTTGGATGCCGACGTCCTCAACACCACCGAAGAGTTCGTACCACGAATGATTGCGCCACTGCTCACGAACGATCACATTCAGATGGTGAAGGCCTACTACGAGCGCCCCCTGCACAACATGCCCACTGGTGGTGGCCGAGTAACAGAACTCGCCGCTCGTCCCATACTGTCGCTGCTCTTCCCCGGGCTCGGAGAGATTCGCCAGCCATTGGCCGGTGAAACGGCCGGTCGTCGAGAAGTCTTCGAAAAGGTCGGCTTCGCTGACGCCTACGGTGTCGAAATTGCCCTGCTCATCGATGTTGCAGGCAACTTCGGTGTTAACGCCATCGCTCAAGTAGACCTTGGCGTGAGACGGCATCGCAATCGACCCATTGAAGAACTTCGCCCGATGTCGGTAGACGTACTTCGAGCCGCACTGATGCGTTACGGGGTTGAGCTACCGAACCACTAGTGCGAGATGTCGGGTCCGAGCAGAACGATGATCTGATCGTCCAACGCACCGGGTACCGGAGCAGCACCAGTCCAGAGTTGCAAGGTACCCGCACCGAGATACTGGCGAATCGCAACGGCTTGGGATGCATAACCGGACTTGTAATAAATCGCCGTGTGACCAACGCGAGGGCCATTGAGCTTGGGCAGCATGTTCCAGCCCTGGGTCATCAATCGTGCGGTGACGGCGGCGGCCAATCCGGCCGTCTTGGTGCCATTAGCCACCTGCACGCGGACCTGGCTACGGCCCAAGCTGGTGGTGGTGACCCCTTCGACAGCCGTGGTCGTGGCGTTATGGTGCTTCACCTTGCCGTCAACCGAAACGGAGGGCACCGCTCGAAGGGCGAAGAATGCAAAGAGGGCGAAGGTGAGCAGGATGGCGCCCGTGACTCGCGGGACGGGCTGGTATCGACCCTTGGGACGCTCTGGTGATTCGGTTATTTCGTCAGCCACATCCTTAGCCTACGCCCCCGAAAATCATTAGTAGCCTTACTACTCACCTAGCCGGTGTGGCGCAGTGGTAGCGCAACTGATTTGTAATCAGTAGGTCGTGGGTTCGACCCCCACCGCCGGCTCCAGCAATTTCATCGCGTGGACCTCGAATCTTGGCCGTCTCTGCGAAACTAGGCCTATGTCCGCAATCAACAAGTCCAAATCAGTTCTCAAGGAATTCCGATCGTTTGCACTCCGTGCGAATGCCATTGATCTGGCGATTGGTGTGACCGTGGGTGCCGCCTTCACGGCGGTGGTCACCGCGATTGTTCAAGGCCTCTTCACGCCGATTATCTCGGCGCTGGCCGGGAACGCGAATTTCGCAACGTTGAGCTTCCACATCAACAAGAGCGCCTTTAAGTACGGCGAAGTGATCAACTCGATCATCTCGCTCTTGGTTATCGCCGCGGTGATGTTCTTCCTCGTCGTGAAGCCCCTTAATGCATTGCGGCGCAACTTGGGTTTCGAGGCCGATGAGACTCCAACCAAGGCCAAGTGCCCCGCCTGTTTGTCTGAGATTCCACTGGCCGCTACCCGTTGTGCCTTCTGCACCGAAGTACTGCCAGCTAACTGGAGTGAGCCGAAGCCGCCAACGGCCTAACGGCGCAAGTTGCGCTGACGCGCGACTTCAAACATGGCCACTGAAGCAGCCACACCGGCGTTCAAGGAAGTGATCTTGCCCAACTGCGGGATTGAGACCACTTCAGCGCAACGCTTCCGCGTGAGCTGGGCCATACCGTTTTCTTCGCCACCGACTACGAGAGCGACCGGGGTTGAACCAAGGTCCAAGTCGTAGATCGACTTCTTCGACTCTCCGGCCAAGCCGACGGTTAAGACGCCGGCCTTATTCAAGCGATCAAGAGCGGCCGGAATACCGCCTACCTGGGCGTAGTTCAGATACTCCACGGCTCCGGCAGCAGTCTTGGTAACAGTCGGTGAAATTCTCGCCGAACGGTGGCGCGGCAGAACGACTCCAGTGACACCGGCGCCATCAGCGCTGCGCAACATGGCACCCAGGTTGCGGGGGTCGGTCACCCCGTCGGCTACGAATAAAAATCCACGTTCGTGAACTAAGAAGTCATCGAGTTCGACTGGCTTCAACCGATCGGCTTCGGCGTAAACACCCTGGTGCCCTTCGGTACGAGCGTCACGATCGAGGCGAGCGCGAGAAACCAGCTGCACGGGAACTCGTTGACGGCGCGCCTCTTCTTCGATCTGATCCAAGATGGCTGCCGACTCCAAGGCGTCGGCCATGTAGATCTTGCGCACGTTGCGACGGCGTGCGTGCAAAAGTTCTAAGACGGCCTGGCGTCCTTCAACCTGCTCACCGCCGAGACCCTCGGGGGCCTTGCGCAGTGGGACTTCCGTCCCGCGTGAGCTACTGCTGTGCGGCCGGGGATTCTTAGGGGCGCCCTTGCGGGGCTCTGGTGGGCGGCCACCGCCGCGGACTGGGGGACGAGGGGTCATGCTTGCTCCTTCAGGAGGGCCACCGCGAGAGCCGCGATTCCCTCTTTATTTCCAATAGGTCCGAGCCGCTCCATGGTGGTGGCTTTGACTGAGACGGGGGCACCGACAACCTCGGTGAGTTGCTCCACCATGGCGGCCTTGAGTGCGCCCAGTTTCGGGGCCTCGGCGATCACCGTGACGTCAACATTTTCAATAAAGAATCCGGCGTCGCGAACCTTCTGCACGACCAGGGTGAGCAGCAGGCGGGAGTCCGCTCCCGACCAGGCGGCATCAGTGTCGCTGAAATGCTCGCCAATGTCGCCCAGACCGGCACCACCGAGAAGGGCGTCGGCCACCGCATGGGCCACGGCATCGGCGTCACTGTGCCCCGCTAAGCCGGCGGCGTTCGGAACTGTCACCAGACCGAGTTTGAGTGGTCGAGTGGCGTCATCGCTGAAGCGATGAATGTCGAATCCCTGGCCAATACGCATGATTAGGCCACACCCATCTTCAGACCATCGAGGTCTTCGGGGTTTGTCACTTTGATATTGGTTCGCTCGCCCGCCACAACCACCACACTCTCACCGAGTGCCTCCACTAAGCCGGCATCATCGGTAGCCACACCGGCCGAGGCGTGAGCCCGACGAAGAACTTCGGCCTGAAAGGCCTGCGGGGTCTGCACGGCAACGAGTTGATCACGAGGGGGCGTGTTCACCACCACACCATCGGCGACCTGCTTAATGGTGTCGCTAACCGTCACCCCCGGAATGGCGGCGGCGGCTCCGGCGCGAACGGCCGCCACGACCGACTCGAACAGGTTCTTCGACGCGAGGGGGCGGGCGGCATCTTGCACCACGATGAACTGCGCGTCGTCACAGACCGCTAAGCCCGCGCGCACAGAGTCCGAGCGTGTCGCTCCGCCAGTCACCACAAGGTCGGCCCCTTCGCCGTCACCGAGGTAGCCCTCGGGCACGACGACGACGACAAAATCAGCCACGGAACGTGCTTGCTCCACACTGTGGGCCGCGAGAGTGCGACCACCGAGTTTGGCGAACTGCTTTTGTCCGCCGAATCGCTCACCACGACCACCGGCCACCACAATGGCGGCGACGGCCATGACTACGGCAGAGCCGACGCGAGCTTCTCCTCGGCCGTCGGTAGATCGATGTCAAGCGCGAAGGTCAACTCGGAAACGAGAATCTGACGAGCACGGGTCAACATCTTCTTTTCACCAGCACTCAGACCCTTGTCCTTGTCACGAATCGACAAGTTACGAACGACTTCGGCGACCTGGTAGATGTCACCGGAGCGCAGCTTCTCGGAGTGGTTTTTGAAACGGCGCGACCAGTTGGTCGGCATGCGTGCTTCCTTCTTGCGGAGCACGGCAAAGACTTCTTCGACTTCGTCCTCATTGATCACGTCGCGCAGGCCGACCATGTCGACGTTGGCTACGGGCACCATGAGCGTGAGGTCGCTGTACTCCACCTTGAGCTTGAGGTAGTCCTGCTTGGTGCCGAACGCCTCTCGCTTTTCGACCTTAATTACCGTGCAGGCCCCGTGGTGGGGATAGACGAGACGGTCACCCTTTTTAAACTTCTGGGTAGTCACAAACACAAACTCCTGATGGAATGGGCCAAACGTGGCCCCAATGGCTTCAAATTCTACCACTGCCTAGGACAATGGTTTAATTGTGGCGTTTTTTAGGCGCTTGGTGTCTCTTCGAAGTCCACGGAAGGTGGCAAACCCTCAACGGCCTCGAAGGTGAGTTCCTGACCATCGTCGGTCTTCACGCAGTCAATCACGATGGTTTGTCCCGCGCGGAAGTCCTTAAAGAGGATCTTCTCACTGAGCACATCTTCGATGTACTGCTGAATCACACGACGCAGCGGACGAGCACCGAGCTCGGGGTCGTACCCCTTCTCGGCCAAGTAGATCTGCGCCGACTTGCTGATCTCTAGGCCCAAGTTCTGCAACTTGAGCTGCTCACGCAAGCGACCGATGAAGATGTCAGCGATCTCGATGACTTCGTCCTGGCTGAGCTCGCGGAAGACGATGGTGTCGTCAATACGGTTCAAGAACTCGGGACGGAAGTGACCCTTGAGAGCGGCCTGAACCTTTTCCTTCATCTTTTCGTGGGTGACTTCCGAGTCTGACTTGGCAAAGCCAATCGAGGCGCGGCGCAGGTCGGCCGTTCCCAAGTTGGAGGTCATGATCAAGATGGTGTTCTTGAAGTCCACGGTGCGACCCTGCGAGTCGGTCAGACGACCGTCTTCGAGAATCTGCAGCAAGGTGTTGAAGACATCGGGGTGCGCCTTTTCGACTTCGTCGAAGAGCACCACCGAGAAGGGCTTGCGGCGAACGGCCTCAGTCAACTGACCACCCTCGTCGTAGCCCACGTAGCCCGGAGGGGCACCGACCAAACGGCTCACCGTGTGCTTCTCCATGTACTCACTCATGTCGAGCTGGATCAACGCGTCTTCGTCATCGAACAAGAACTCGGCCAAGGTCTTGGCGAGCTCCGTCTTACCCACACCAGTGGGCCCGAGGAAGATGAAGGAACCGGCGGGACGCTTGGGGTCCTTCAGGCCGGAACGGGTACGACGAATCGCGCGGCTCAGGGCCTTCACGGCTTCGTTCTGACCAACGATGCGCTTGTGGAGTTCGTCTTCCATCCGCAGCAACTTGGTGGTCTCTTCTTCAGTGAGGCGGTAGACGGGGATACCAGTCCACACGGCCAACACTTCAGCAATCATCTCTTCGTCCACGACGTCGAAGGTCTTTCCACCGGCGGCCGTCACTTCGGCGTCCAGTTCGTCCTTCTTGGCCATGAGCTCTTGCTCTTGGGACTCCAGCAACTTGGCCTGCTCGTTGGCACCCTTTTCGAGGGCCTCCTCGCGATCGGCCTTGATGCGGTTGAGTTCTTCATCGACCTTCTTCTGGGCTGGCGTCGCTTCCATCCGGCGAATACGCAGGCGCGAGCCGGCTTCGTCGATGAGGTCAATGGCTTTGTCTGGCAAGAAGCGGTCCGCGATGTAGCGGTCGGCCAGGTTGGCGGCAGCCACCAGCGCTTGATCGGTAATGGTCACCGCGTGGAACTCTTCGTAGACGTTGCGAAGACCCTTCAAGATTTCAATGGTGTGAGCCACGGAGGGCTGATCCACCTTGACGGGCTGGAAGCGGCGCTCGAGAGCGGCATCCTTCTCAATGTGCTTGCGGTATTCCTCAGTGGTGGTGGCACCAATGGTCTGGAGTTCACCGCGAGCCAACATCGGCTTCAAGATGGAGGCGGCGTCAATGGCACCTTCGGCAGCACCGGCTCCCACGAGCGTGTGGATTTCGTCGATGAACAAAATGATGTCGCCACGAGTACGGATTTCCTTGAGCACCTTCTTTAGGCGCTCTTCGAAGTCACCGCGGTAGCGCGACCCGGCGACCAAGGCTCCGAGGTCCAAGGTGTAGAGCTGCTTGTCGGCCAAGGTCACGGGAACCTGGTTGGCCACAATCTTCTGGGCCAGACCTTCGACGATGGCGGTCTTACCGACACCGGGCTCACCGATGAGGACAGGGTTGTTCTTGGTACGACGCGAAAGAATTTGCATCGTGCGTTCGATTTCCTTTTCACGACCGACCAAGGGGTCGAGCTTGCCCTCACGAGCAAGCTGCGTCAGGTTGCGACCGAACTGATCGAGAACTGCTGAACCGGCCGATTCGCCGGGTTCGTTCTTGGAGGTAGGTGTTGCGTTCGATGGTGTTTCGCGCTGACCCTGTCCCGACATCATCTGCATGACTTGGTTACGGACGCGGGCCGGATCGGCACCGAGACCTTCGAGGACCTGGGCGGCAACGCCGTCCGACTCGCGCACCAGACCCAAGAGCATGTGCTCGGTGCCGATGTAGGAGTGTCCGAGGCTGAGCGCCTCGCGGAGTGAGAGTTCGAGAACCTTCTTGGCCCGGGGCGTGAAGGGTGGCGAACCGGCCGTGGCGGTACCAGGTGTGCCGATGGCCTCTTCGACCTTTTCACGGACGGCGTCAAAGGACACGCCCAGGGCGTCAAGGGCCTTGAAGGCCACGCCTTCGCCTTCGCGGATAAGTCCGAGCAGGATGTGCTCGGTACCAATGAAGGCGTGGTTGAGTTCTCTGGCCTCTTCTTGGGCCAGTACGAGAACCCGTCGGGCTCGGTCTGTAAATCGCTCGAACAAGAAGCACCTCCTGTACTTATCTGGCAGTGTACCGGTGAGCATGACATTGCTATCTCGCACCCCGTTTTGTAAATCTCATTGATGTAGTCCTTCTCCGACTCTTTTCCCTGACCGTGATGGTGGATGGCAACGTGGACGGCGTTTGCGAGCATTCTCACAATCTCACCGTCGCAACTCGTCGGCGAGGGCCAACGTCGTGCACACCGCGTTCAGCCACCTTCGCCCGAATAGTTGTTCGCAGATACGCCCTAATGTTGAGTACGTGAACATTCATGAGCGACTCGGCTTGCCGCAAGTCGAAACGGACCTTCGAAGCCTCGAGACGCTCTTAACCGAGTCTGTGGTCTTTGGTGACCCTTACCTCGACAATGTCACCACGCACCTCATAAATGCCGGTGGCAAGCGCCTTCGTCCCCTGCTCGCCGTCGCCTCGGCCACGGGAGGCGCCCGCGAAGCAACTCGCGATGATCTGCTCGGTGGCGTCGCCCTGGAACTCATGCACCTGGCATCGCTCTATCACGATGACGTCATGGACGAAGCCGAAGTTCGCCGCAACGTCGACAGCGTGAACGCCCGATACGGCAATCTGATTGCCATCGTGGCCGGTGACTACCTCATGGCCCGCAGTGCGGCCATTGCCGCCGATCTCGGCACGGAGATCGCCGGACTGCTCGCTCGCACCCTCGCTTGGCTGACTCGGGGACAGGTGGCTGAAGTGCGCACCTCGTTCGACCGTGACCGTCAGATTGACGACTACTACTTGGCCATCGAAGGCAAGACCGCTTCGTTAATGGCCGCTAGCTGCCGAGTCGGCGCCATCACCGCACGCCGTCCAGCCGCAGAAGTCGAAGCCCTCGATGAGTTTGGTCGGTGCTTCGGCATGGTTTACCAACTCCGTGACGACATCTTGGATATGGTCGCCACCGACGGACAACTCGGCAAGCCCGCCGGACAAGACCTCGCCGAAGGTGTCTACACCCTGCCGGCTATTCACGCCATGAACGACCCCCTCGTCGGACCACAACTGCGCGAGATGCTCGGCAAGCCGTTGAACGATGAAGAGCGCGAGCAGGCCCGTCAACTCGTAGTTTCCACCGACGGCATTGCCGCGACCTACGCGGCGGCCCGCACCTTTGTCGCGCAGGGTCGCGAAGCTATGGCGAGTGTCGCCGACGAACCACTTCGCCTGGGTTACAGCCAACTGATTGAAGCCCTGCTCGAAGGACTCCCCGAGGCCTAAGGCTCGCGGATTGGCTTCAACGTCGGGAAGGCAATGACCTCTCGAATGTTGGAGGCATCGGCAATCAACATCGCCAGACGATCAATGCCAATGCCCAGGCCGGCCGTTGGGGGTAGACCCCACTCCAACGCCTTGATGTAGTCGTGGTCGATCTGCATCGCTTCGTCGTCACCGGCCGCGGCCAAACGGGCCTGGTCTTCAAAGCGGGCCCGTTGCACGTCGGGGTCGTTGAGCTCGGAGAATCCGTTGGCTAGTTCTCGCCCGGTAGCGAAGGCTTCAAAACGTTCCGTCAGCAGGGGGTCACGACGGTGACCACGGGCTAGCGGGGAGATCTCGAGCGGATGCTCGGTAACGAACATGGGGTTCCAGATGTCGGCTTCGGCCGTGGCCTCAAAGAGTTCCGATAGGCAGCGGCCCGCACCCCACGAAGCGTGCACCTTGACATCGCGGTCGTTCAGCAACTTTGTCAAGCGATCCATTGGAGTGTGAACCGAGACGTCCTCGCCCACGGCCTCACTGGCCAGTTCGGCCATCGAGCGGCGGGGCCAGCCGGTCTTAAAGGAGAACTCTCGACCCTGGTACGTAATCTCGGTCGTGCCCAGTACGTCCATGGCGACTTTGGCGCAGAGCTCTTCGGTCAACGTCATCATGTTCTCGTAGTCCCAGTACGCAACGTAGAGCTCGAGCATGGTGAACTCGGGGTTGTGGCGAGGACTGATGCCCTCATTACGAAAGACACGACCCATTTCAAAGACGCGCTCGTACCCACCGACGACTAAACGCTTCAGCCACAACTCCGGGGCAATCCGCAAGAAGAATTCGGCGCCGAGGGCGTTGTGGTGAGTGACGAAGGGTCGAGCGGCCGCGCCAGTGGGGATGCCGTTGAGCATCGGCGTTTCCACTTCCATGAAGTCTTGGTCCCATAGGTTGCGTCGAATGGATTGCAAGACTTGACTACGACGGGTCAGCGAGATGCGCGTCTCGGGGTTGGCCCACAGATCGGCTTCGCGGTGGCGATAGCGCAGATCAAAGTCGGCAATGCCGGCCCACTTATCTCCGAAGTTCTGTCGAGCCTCGGCCAGTACTTGCCAGAAACCAACCTTGACGCTTAGCTCTCCGCGCTTGGTACGCACGACTTCACCTTCGACGCCGACCCAGTCACCGAGGTGCAGCTTGGTGAAGGCCTCGAACTCGTGAGCCACGGCCGAGAGGGCGAAGAGTTGAATCTCACCGCTGGAGTCGCGCAACGTGCCAAAGGCCAGCTTGCCCTGAGTTCGTAGCAGCATCACTCGTCCGGCCACCTTCACGGTGACGCCCGACTCCTCGCCATCGGTCAAATGACCAAAGCGTTCGTGCAGAGCCGCGGCGTACGCGTCGTGATCGAATGAGTATGGCGTGTTCAAGCGAATTCTCCCGAGTGATTTCTCTCATGAACGATACGCAATCCGTGGAGGGTTAACCATGGTTCTACGTGTTGGACGTGTTTCGTCCTAGGGGCCACGAGGCCCGCGAGGCCCCCGGTGGCAATGACGGAGCACTCGCCGAGCTCTTCACGAATGCGCTCCACCATGCCGTCGACCTGGGCGGCAAAGCCGTAGAGGACGCCCGACTGGATCGATTCAACGGTCGAACGCCCAATCACGGAACGGGGTTCAACGAGCTCAACGCTGCGCAGTGCGGCCGCGTGGGAGTAGAGGGCGTCTAGAGAGATCGAGACTCCGGGAGTGATGGCCCCACCCAAATACTCACCCTTGGCGCTGATGGCATCAAAGGTTGTCGCGGTGCCGAGATCGACCACAATGCTGGCCCCTTGGTAAAGGTCGTAGGCGCCGACCGAGTTCGCGATGCGGTCCGGACCGACTTCGCGGGGGTTGTCGTACAAAATCGGCATACCCGACTTAACGCCGGGTCCCAAGACGGTGAGGGGAAGATCGGCGAACCATCGGTTGGCCATGCGGCGAATCTGCGTTATGACGGCCGGCACCGATGAGGACAGGGCAATCGCCGTCACGGTCGTGCGTAGGTCAAGTCCTTCGAGGTTGAGAAGCTGCGTCAGAACCATGGCCAATTCATCAGGCGTACGCTCCGGCACGGTGGAAAGTCGCCAGTGAAACTTCAGGCCGTGCTCACCCGTTGCGCGAGCGATGCCGAGACCGGCGGCGCCAGCGTTGGCTGGTTCGTCGCCGAAGAGGCCAATGACGGTTTCGGTATTTCCAGTGTCAATTGCTAAGAGCATTACTCCCCCTCTGATGAAACAATTGTGACATCACCATTGTCAATAAGTCGAACACCTTGGACCACGCCGGCCAGCAGCACGCGGGCTGTTCCGGCGTACTCATTACTGATGGGCACCAGCGACAATGGTTCGACCACTTCGGCGTAGGCCACCTCGATACCGCCTGACTCGAGCGTTGCCCGCACGACGGCACGAGCAACGTCGGCGGTCTGTGGCGTGGTGGCGACCTCACGCAGCGCCCTTGCAAATCCCAGCGCTACTCGTCGGCCTTCGTGGTCAAGCCGCACGTTGCGACTCGAGAGCGCCAGGCCGTCTTCGTCACGCACGATGGGACAGCCCACAATCGTCATGCCGAGGGAGAGATCGTCGTTCAGGCGACGCACCATAGCCAGCTGTTGAAAGTCTTTTTCACCAAAGTAGGCCCGAGCGGGACCGGTGATTGCAAAGAGTTTGGTAACGACACTGGCGACGCCATCGAAGTGTCCGGGTCGACCGGCGCCTTCAAAAAGTTCCGTCACACCGGCCACCGACACTGTCGTCGCTGTGGCGGCGGGAGTCGTCGGCCACATCTCGTGCACGCTCGGCGTGACAACGGCAGCCGCGCCCCACGCTTGGCAGTTCGCCAGGTCGGCCGCTTCGTCACGGGGGTAGGCAGCCAAATCCTTGGCGTCGTTGAATTGACGGGGATTTACAAAGATGGTGACAATGGGGACGGCGCCGTCAGCCACCGCACGACGAACCAGCGAGCCGTGGCCTTCATGGAGTGCACCCATCGTTGGCACCAAGCCGACCGTTTGACCGGTGCTCCGGAGCTGCGCGGCGTACGCCCGCCACTCCTCAATCGTGTTGATTTGAATCACTACTAGGACCGCGTACGGGCACGCTGGGCCTCGCCCAGCACCAGTGCTTCATTCGCCAGGGCGACGTAGAGCGGGCGAGCTGCATCGGGCAGGGCCGCCAAATGCGCGTCGATAGTTGTCAAGTCGCCACGGGAAGCGGGGCCCGTGAGTGCCGCCAAGGGACCCATCGTGGCCGCGTCATCGATGGCGCTCTGTGCGAGAGGCAAGAAGTCCTCAAGCGACATCCCAATACCATCGGCGAGCTCGCCCACCGAGTGCAGCAGCGTCACCAGATGATTGGCCGCGATACAGGCGGCCGCGTGGTACGCGACGCGATCTTCATCGCGCAACGTGATGGGTCGACCGCCAATGGCCCGGACGAGTTCGGTTGCGAGATGGTCGCCAGCGACCGTAAAGACTGAGCCATTCAAACGGCGTTGGCCAATGTCGCCATTAGGCAGTGCCACGAGTGGGTGCATCGAGGCGACACGCTCGTGGTCACCCAGGACGTCCAAGGTGCGAGAACCGGCCACGTGCATAACGACGGCGTCGGTACGTGGCAGGAGCGAGGCAACAGTGGCGATGGCGTCATCAGGAACGCAGAGCACAATGGCGTCGGCGGAAGGCAACGTGTGGACTTCGTCGTGATGGCAGACGGTGACGTCATACCCGGCCTGATGGAAGGCTCCAGCCAGCGACGTTCCCGCGCGCCCGGCACCAATAATGACAATTCTCATACGAGCCCCGTTTCGTTCCAGCCCCATGTGGGTGCCGTTCGTCGTTAGCGCAACTCGTCAAGTGTACCGAGTGGCTCCACCTCACCACTAGCGGCCAGGTAAATGCCCTCGGGGACCAATTCCGGAGCTAATTCGCGCAACGGGGCGAGAACGAACCGGCGTTCCCACATCCGAGGATGGGGGACGAGAATTTCGGGGTCGTCGCTGGTCACATCCCCAACGAGGAGCACATCGACGTCCAGGGTGCGGGGACCCCAACGAACATCACGAACTCGCTCCGCCAGCGTTTCGGCCCGACGCGCTCGTTCCAACAATTCGCGTGGTGATGCCGACGTCTCTAACTCCACCACGATGTTCCAAAAATCATCTTGCGCCACGCCACCCACGGGTTCAGTGGCGTAGACGTTCGAAATCCGCATGGCGTCGCCACCCCCAACGGTGGTCAGTGCGCCGTAGAGGTGCTGGCCCCGATCACCAATATTGCTACCGAGCGAGAGAAAGGCCCGAGTCATTACCGATCAAGGGTGCAACGCACACCAACGGTGTCGACGTCTTGCGGCACGGGTGGACGTAACTTGCGAACCGTCACCGTTACGCCGGCAATTTCACTGTCGAAGTTCATGATCTCTTGGGCGGCGCGATAACCCAACGTCTCGAGAAGTTGAAATTTGCCCTCACTCGCGAGGCGCTGCACTAAATCAATAACCGCGGCGTAGTTGCTCGTGGCGTGGATGTCATCGTTCAGGGCCGCGGTGGCGAAGGAGCGCATGATGTCGATGTCAAACGTCAGAGGCTGTTCCCGGAGTCGCTCTTCCGGCAGGACGCCCACAATGACCGAGCAGCGCAGTCCACGAATTTCAATAGTGTCCGTCATGATTCCTCGACTTTCGCACGACCGTGGTCGTGGGCCAAGATTACGCCTCTTTAAGCGGGAGGTTCTTAAGGATCTCGCGACCCTCAATGGCGATAGAGCGACGGAAGAGGCGCTCCACCGAAGCAATGGCGATGGCGTCGCTAGCGACGCGGCCGGTCCACAACAGATAGCCGGCCACGAGACCCAAGAGACGGTCAGAGACTTCGTCGCCGTGTAGCAAAATCACCTCGCCGCGATTCATCGACTCGCGGAGATCAACGAAGCTGGCGCGCACAATATCGTGCTCGTCGTTGTCGTTCATGATGGGGTACGTCGCTGAAGCGAAGTGGTGCTCTTCGTAAGCCTCTTGATTGAGAGGCAGGGGAAGAATGGAAATCATTCGCGTGAACTTGTGGTTCTTCAACCAGCGCAGCTCTTCGTCACGACGGACGCGACGGTGGACCAAGGTAGAGCCACCGGGACGCTCGGCGACGGCCAACTTGTCTTTGAAAACCCAAGTGAAATTACGGGGTTCGATACCCGCGGCCCACTTGCCCCTCACGCCACTACCTCGGCGGTTGGCATGGTCAACAACTCTCGCAGTTGAACTGCCACGGCAACATCATGTACGCGAATCACATCAGCACCATAAAGGATTGACCACGCCTCCGTTGCAATGGAACCCTCTAAACGGTCATCGACGTCGAGAAAATCAGGGGCCAGTGTGCCCAAGAAGCGCTTTCGGCTCGTCCCGATGAACAGTCCGCACTGCAATTCATCACACAGGGCGCGGAAAACATCGAGATGAGATAAAAGGTCCAGATTGTGTTCGGCCGTTTTGCCAAAACCAATTCCCGGATCTAGCCAGAGTTGGGGCACATTGACCGCTTGAGCGCGCAACGCAAGCGCGCGTAGCGCAGCGGCCACTTCACTCACGACGTCGTCGTAGTGGGGATTGTCCTGCATCGTGCGGCTGTCACCCTGTCGGTGCATGCCGACGTAGCCGACCTGAAGCTCACCGGCCAGCTCGACCAGTGTGGCCGAGACGTCGTTAATTACGCTCGCCCCCGCCACCACGGCCGCACGAGCGACGGCCTCCTTCTGCGTATCGATACTCACGGGTCCCAACTGCGCCAAGGCCGTCACGATCGGAAGCACACGCGCCAATTCGTCGGCCTCACTCACGGGCTCGGCGCCCGGTCGGGTCGACTCGCCGCCAACGTCAACAATGTCCACTCCCGCGTCAAAGAACTGTCGGCCAGTGGCGATGGCGTTGGCCGTGGAGTCACTGCGACCACCGGGAAAGAACGAGTCGGGAGTGATGTTGATAATGCCCATCACGGCGGGACTGCGCGTCATGGTTATCGCCGTTGGTGAATGAAGTTGAGTGCTTCAGAGCGCGAGGCGGGATCACTTTGGAAGATTCCCCGCACGGCGGAGGTCACCGTCGTCGCTCCCGGCTTCTTGACGCCGCGCATCGACATGCAGAAGTGCTCCGCTTCAATAACCACGATGGAGCCACGGGGACTGAGTTCGCGCTCCAGGGCATCGACGATTTGGGTCGTCATGCGCTCTTGGACTTGCAGGCGCCGGGCGTAGCCCTCAACGAGTCGAGCGAGCTTGGAGAGACCGGTAATGCGACCTTCCTTACCGGGGATGTAGGCCACGTGGGCGTGACCCATGAAGGGCACGAGGTGGTGCTCACACAAGGAGGTGAAGGGGATATCGCGGACCATCACCATTTCGTCGTGACCGGCCTCAAAGGTGGTGCGCAGATGGGCACCGGGGTCGGCCTCAATTCCTTCGAAGAGCTCGACATACATGTCGGCGACTCGGCGAGGAGTTTCGAGCAGACCGTCGCGATCGACATCTTCGCCAATCGCGATGAGCAACTCGCGGACGGCGGCTTGGATTCGGTCACGATCGATCATGAGCCCTCTCCCTTGTAGGTGTAGATGCCATCGAGGTTGCGATACCGCTCGGCGACGTCGAGGCCGTAGCCGACGACGAACGTGGATGGAATGGAGAAGCCGACGTAACGCAAAGACTGCTCCACTCGTTGTTCCCCTTCCTTCAGCAGGAGGGCGCAGACTTCGAGACTGGCCGGCTTGCGCGAACTGAGGTACTTGCGCAGGTAGTTCAGGGTGAGACCGGAGTCGACGATGTCCTCAACAATTAAGACGTCGCGACCGGCAATGTCGGCCTCCAGGTCCTTAACAATGCGCACGACGCCCGAAGACTTGGTGGCGGCACCGTAGGAAGAGACGGCCATGAAGTCAATGTCGACCGCGAGTGGAATCGCGCGCATGAGGTCACTCATGAACGTCACGGCACCCTTAAGTACGCAGACGAGCAGTGGTGGATTACCGGCGTAGTCCCGCGCAATCTGTTGGCCTAGTTCGGCCGTGCGTTGGTGGATCTGCTCAGAAGACAACACGACACCGGCGAGATCCTCTCCGGTCCAGGCAAGATGACTTGGAATTTGCTCAGAGGCGCTCACGGCATCACAGGGTAGTGGGAGTTCTTCACGCCAGATAGAGAAACTGATCTTTACGGGCGACCCTTCGCCCACCGCTGACTTCCGTCGCCACTGCCTCACCCCGAATCACGCGCAAGACTCGCTCAACTTCATCGAGGGACGGTGCGTGAGTGCCGTCCGGGTCATGAGTGGTGAGACGCTGGCGCACCCAGCGGCGCACCCTCGCCGTGGGCCACGTCTGCAGTTCGCGGCAGTCGATCTGGTCGAAATCGATACCGGCGTCAAGGGAGACCACCTCATCGAGCCAGGCTCGTTCGTCGGCGATCAACCAGGCCTGTCGCGCCAGAATCGGCACGATGTCGCGCTCCCCTACTTCGACCAGGGCCGGAAGAATTCGATGGCGCATCGCGTTTCGGCGCAACGTCTGGTCCTCGTTAGTGGGGTCATCAATAAAAGGGCGTCCCGACGCCAGCACCATGGCGCGCACCTCAGCGCGTCGCAGATGAATCAGTGGCTTCGTCGCCCCGCGCGTCATCGGTGAGAGTCCGTCAAGTCCTGCGCCCCATAAGAGATTGAGCAGCATCGTCTCGGCCAGATCATCCATCGTGTGTCCCGTCAAGACGTCGGGAGGAAGGACTGAACGGCGAGCGGCTCGGGCCCGTGATTCAACGTTGCCACCACTTTCCAGCTGTACATCGTGCACCGTCACCGCCGCGCCGAGCTCCTGGGCCAAGGCCACGACGAGTTCGGCGTCTCGCGAGCTGTTCGCACGCAAGTGGTGATCCACGTGGTGGATGTGGAGTGCCAGGCCGGCCCGGTGTGCCAAAAGAGCCATGCCGACTGAATCGGCACCGCCCGAGACGGCTAACGAGACAACGTCATCGGTTGCGGGGAAGACACACCGCTCGAGGAGTTCGCCAGACGTCACGTGGTCACGATACGCCCTCAATGTTGACCTTCGTTTTGATAATCGTTCTCATTATGGGTAGGATGGGTCCATGATGATCGCCGTGCTCCTCGCGCTCCTAACCGGCGCAGCCACCACTTTGGGTGGATTTATCGCCCTACGCACCAAAGACCGTCTCCACCTCGTTCTAGGACTCTCAGCCGGCCTTCTACTGGGCCTCGTCGGCTTTGACCTCCTCCCCGAAGTCTTTGCCACCAACACCTCCGTGACGCTCGGTGTGCCCACGGTGTCGATTGCACTGGTGGTGGGCTTCTTTCTTCTTCATCTCGTCGAGAAGTCGTTCGCCACCCACGAGCCGCACGAGTCGGACTACGGCAGCGACCACGACCACCGTCACGTTGTCGGAACGTTGAGCGCCGTGGCCTTCATTGGCCACGTCTTTTTAGACGGCGTCGGCATCGGCGCCGCCTTTCACATCAGCCACACGCTGGGCTACGCCGTCTTTCTCGCGCTCTTGATTCACGCCTTTAGCGACGGGCTAAACACCGTCGCGTTTCTTATCAAGGGTGGCCGTTGGACGGCCAAAGCCAAACTGCTGCTCATCGCCGACGCCATCGCTCGAACGGCCGGCGCCACCCTGGGTTCCTACGTACTCATCAGCGCCAATGGTGTAGCCCTCTACCTGGCACTCTTCACCGGTGTGATCATCTACATCGCGACGTCGCACATCTTGCCTGAGGCGCACGCCAACCACCCCTCCCGGTGGACACTTGTCGCTTCGGTAGTGGGCATCGCGGCGATGTGGATCATCAAGGCGTATGGCGCGTAAAACGCGACCGACCATACTGGCGGCCTTCGCCACGGTATCGGGCTTTGTGAGCGCTCAGCAGTTGCACGCCCTGGCTGTGCGAAACGGGGAGAGCTTGGGTCTCGCCACGGTCTACCGCGAACTTCGGCGCATGGTCGACGAGCAGTTGGTCGATGTAGTCCATGACCTCGAAGGTGAGGCCAAGTATCGCTACTGCGGCACTGATCACCATCACCACATCGTGTGTGAGCAGTGCGGGGTGACACAAGGGTTGGACGGCGATGACGTGGAACGCTGGGTGGAGGCCGTAGCCACCGCCACCGGCTTTCGCGGAGTGCGACACACCATTGAACTCATTGGGACGTGTGCGACGTGTCACCGCAAGTAACGCTGCCGATTGAAGTTCGTGGTGGGTTGCCGGTGGCGACGTTACCCATGTTGGAGCATCTCGGGGTCGAAGCCTTTTTCACTACCCGTGCCGGTGGGGTGAGCACGGGAGAGTTTGCGTCCTTAAATCTGGGATCGAACGGTCCCGACAATCCCGACCACGTTCGCGAGAACTACCGACGCGTGGCGGCCGCCATTGGCTGCGACTCCGTTCGTCGTATCCGGCAGATTCACAGCGCCACAGCCCTTCACGTCGACGCACTCGACGAGCACTCCGAGGGAGATGCCATCATCACCAATCGTGCTGAGGAAGCGGTCGCGCTGATTGTCGCCGACTGCACACCTTTGTTACTGGTGGACCCCGCCCGGCATCAACTGGCCGTCGTGCACGCCGGCTGGCGCGGATTAGCCGGGGGCGTCATTGAAGCGGCCGTGAGTGCGCTCGACACAGATGTGAGCCAACTCCACGTCGCCATCGGACCGGCCATCTCGGGTGAGAGATACCAAGTGGGACCCGAGGTCATAGCCAGCTCGCCCCTCTTTGCTGCGCACGCACGGCCCGATGTGGGCGATCGATTGTTGCTCGACACTCGCGCCACCGCCCTTTCGATTCTGATGGCGCTCGGCGTACCGGCTACGAACGTGACTGTTTCATCCCAAGTGACTGACGGCGGGACGCAATTCTTTTCCGACCGAGCAGCTCGACCCTGCGGGCGCTTTGCCCTCGTGGCCAAGTGGCAGTCGTAGGCTGAAGGCACGTCAAGTGGAGGGTATCGATGCCTAATCGTGCGAAACAGTTCCGCTACGTGGGACTCGATGTCACCGCCTCCACCCTCACGGGCCACTACCAACTTGACGACCGGTCCTTCACTGAAACCGTGACGTTCGAGGTCGATGGTGACCTGCGTGAACCGGGACCTCGGGAGATTGCCACGCTCTGGTATCTCGTGGCCGGCCTCTCCTACTTCAAGGCCGGCGCGCCGGAGTTAGTCGACCTGGGCGACACGCCCGTAACGCCGCAGGCCGTGAACTTCCTGAACGCGGCGATTCGTGAAGGCCTGGGTGAGTTTGCCTTTCGCAACCAACTCTGGCTGGGCGACGTTGCGATCTTTGGAGGCGTTCCGGCGACACCGCGCGACATCGAAGTCGATCCCCTCCGCGCCCTCACGCCATTTGGTGGAGGCATTGATTCGGTGGTGAGTGTCCGATCGCTCAACCCGGCCATTGAACAGGCCCTCTTCGTCATGAGTCCCCCGAGCGGAACCTTCGCACCGCTGGAAGCCACCGCGGCCGTGATGGCTCTGCCAATCAAGCGCGCCACGCGACAGCTCGACCCTCAGATCACTGCGAAGAACCCCGACTTCTTCAACGGCCACGTTCCCGTTACCGCCATGGTGACCCTGCTGGCCTGCATCGCGGCGCTCGCTGAAGACCGTGGCGCGGTGGTGATGAGTAACGAACACTCCGCATCGGCCCCGAACGCGATCTGGGATGGTCTCGCCATCAACCACCAGTGGAGCAAATCGGCCAACGCTGAAGACCTCATCACCGACGCGGTGGCCTCCTATATCGGACCGCACTTCAAGGTGGCCAGCCTGCTTCGGGATCGCAGTGAGCTCTGGGTCGCCGAACGCTTCGCCACCTACCGTGATGTGCATCACGTCTTTCGCAGTTGCAACCGCGCCTTTCATCAAGACCAGGCCGATCGGCTCGCGACCTGGTGCGCCACCTGCGACAAGTGTCTCTTTATCAATCTCGTGCTGGCCCCGTTCCTTTCTCGCGACGACCTCACCGCCATCTTCGGGACTACTCCCCCGTTGACCAACCCCACCCTCAGCGAACAGCTGCGCGTCCTCGTCGGACTCGGGTCAGACAAGAAGCCCTTTGAGTGCGTGGGCGACCCGGGCGAATGTGCCGTGGCCCTCGAAACCGTGGCCGCCATGGCGACGTACGCCGACTGTGATCATTTGCACCACTTGGCCCGCGCCACCGCCAACGAGCGCACCTTGGCCGAACTACTCGAACCTCAAGGAGCCAGCCGTGTCCCGGCCTCGTGGCTTCGCTGACCTCGCTGGCCACACCGTTGGGGTGTGGGGCGTTGGCGTCGAGGGTCGAGCGGCCCGCGATGTATTAGAGCGCATCGGCGCCACGGTGGTGGCCGTTGATGACGCCGTTCTCGATGACCCCACCGTTCTACCAACCGCCATCGGTGGCTTGGCAGCCCTCCAGAACTGTGACCTTGTTATCAAGAGCCCCGGCATCCCCCGCCGCCGCGACGATGTTCTCGCCCTCGAAGCATCAGGTGTCCCCGTTACCTCCGCGACCGGTATCTGGCTCGCGGGCACTGATCGCAATCTCGTCATCGGCGTTACCGGTACGAAGGGCAAGTCGACGACAACCTCACTCATTACCTTCATGCTCGAAGCCTGTGGGGTCGAGGCCCGCAGCGCTGGCAACATTGGTCTCCCGCCCTTTCTCTCGCCCGATGCCGCCGACTCGTGGACGGTCCTGGAAGTATCTAGCTTTCAGGCTGTGGACATCACCGACGCCCCGGGCATTGTGGTGCTCACGACACTGGGTGAAGACCACATTGACTGGCACGGCTCACTCGAGCAGTATCGCCACGACAAGTTGCAACTGACGCGGGCCGAAGGCCATCACCTCACCGTTATGCCCGATGATCCCGAACTACTCCTCCATCGAGCCGAGATCGGCGGAGAGCTCGTTACGGTTGCGGAAACTGACCCCGAACTCGCGACGACGCTAGGACTCGTTGGCGCACACAACGCGAAGAATGTGGCGCTCGCCCTGCGCGCCACGGCCAGTGCCCTGCACCGTCCGGTTGAAGAGGTGCGGAAGGCCGCACTGCGCGACGCCTCGAATTTTGAACCCCTACCCGGACGACTCACCCTGGTTCACCGCTCGCACCGCAACGGCATCACGACCGACTTTCTTGATGACGGCTTGGCCACCAACCCTCTCCCGGTCGTGGCCGCCGTCCGAAGCTTCCCCGGTTGCCACGTGGCCCTCATCGTTGGTGGTTTTGACCGCGGTGTCGACTACCGCCCACTGGCCGAAGGACTCGCCGACTGCGACGCCGTGCTCACTGTTATTGCTATGGGCGAGGCCGGTCGTCGCATCACAGACGAACTCCTCCGTCATGCACCCAACGTCACCACCATGGCCGCCGCCGATATGGCTACGGCCGTCACCTCCGCCGCTCAAGCGCTTGAAGGCACCGGCGGTGTGGTCTTGTTCTCACCGGGCGCGCCGAGTTTTGATCACTATCAGAACTGGCGCGAGCGCAGCGACGACTTCACTGCGAACGCCCGTCACTTCTAGTTAGGCCTCGTCGAGAAAGACGACCCCAGTGTCACGAATAGTCTCGACCGAGATGGACCGTTTGATCATTTCATCTCGTAAGAGTTGAAGATAAATTCCCCGCGCCGTTCCCCAGCCTCGATTATTTAGCTCCGCCAGCGCGGCTGCAATGAGTTGCGCTGAATTCATCGCGGCGAAGGCCGCCGTTTTCTCGGCGGTAAAACGCTCGATATCTAATGGTTCTGAACTCATGGAACCAGTGTGCGGTAGAGGTATGACGCATCCGCAGTTGACTATGAATTCTCATAAAATAGGAATAGCAGTTTCGTCAAACCAGCGACCAGCAGGAGGCCCTCATGCGCTATCTCATCAACGTCATCGACAATGCCTCCGGCACGGGAACGCCTGAAGAAGGCGTGGCTATCGACGCCTTTAACAACATGCTCGAGGCACGAGGACATTGGATTCTGGCGGGGGGCATCACCGCGCCATCGAACGCCACGTTGATTGACAACCGAGCGGGCGCCGGGCTGATCGCCAACGAGCCCCTCCATGACACCACGGAGTACGTCAGCGGCTTTTGGGTCATTGAGGCCATCAGCGACGAGGAGGCTATTGCCCTAGCCACTGAGGGGTCTAAGGCCTGTAATCGCCGAGTCGAAGTACGACCCTTCATCCGCTAAGGAGTAACGGGTCGTTAATGGAGCCTGAGAGGGGATTCGAACCCCTGACCTACGCATTACGAATGCGTTGCTCTACCAACTGAGCTACCCAGGCAGGACTTCTACTTTATCCCACCCGGTCTCGGGCTCCTAGAGGCGGGATAGCTGGGTGAAGAGGTTGGTGAGGAGGAGCGATTCGTTGGCGTTCAGCGAGAGCGCATCGGATGACGAAGCAATGGCCTCAATGCAGGCAATGGCACTGCGGGCATCAGTGCGGCCCCGGGCGTCGCCATCGGCTACTCCCTCGAGAGAGGAAATCATGCGCTCACGGTACGTACGGGTCAACGCGGCCAACCCGAAGCGGAGTTCGTCAGTTCGAAAACGACGCTGCTCGCGCTGGTGCCGAAGTTCAACCTCCTTGACTCCCCCAACCCGTCGGCGTCCTGGTCCTTCGGCTTCACTCTTGAACTGATCGAGCTCTTCGGCGTGACGGGCCTTGAGGGGCTCGACAGCCCCCTCCAGTGCGGCCAGCGTGGCGGTGGCCAGTGAGGCCGGAGAATTGGTCGTCAGCATGTCGGGGAGCCGGCGCCAGGCGGCGAGACGATCGGCGAGCTGGGGATCGTTCGCGAGCAGGCGCGCTCGGTCGAGATTCCCGGCCGAGGCCTCCGCACTCGTGCGGGCCTGGACCGCTGGAATACCTTCGCGCTCGAGGACGATGAGGATGTCTTCGGTGGAGAGTGACTGGAAATTCACCTCGACGCACCGAGACTCGATGGTGACGAGGTGCTCGGGCAGTTCGTCGGCCAACAAAATGAAGATCGTGCGCCGCGGTGGCTCCTCCAAGGTCTTGAGCAGAGCCGGAGCCGCGTTGGTCGAGAGTTCGATGGAAGGCAGAATCAGTATCTGGTGGCCCTGGTGTAGCGGTCGACGGCGGGCGACGCGCTCGGCCTCTCTAATCTCATCGACACTCCACTGCACACCGGCCCGCGCCACAATCGAGACATCGGGGTGCGATCCCCGCAGCACGCGCGTGCACTCGTCACACGTACCACAGCCGTTGTCGGGACATTCCAGTGCCGCGGCGAAGGCCACGGCCGCTTCGAGCTTGCCGGCGCCGGCTGGCCCAGTGAAGAGATAGGCGTGGGAGGGCTGTTCGGTGTAACGGCGCAGTGCATTGACGACACCGACCTGCCCCACGAGGGACGAAAAGACGTCGTTCACGCAAACCAGCCCAGCGCCGTGAGGGCCGCATCGACACGTTCCGTCACGGTCTCCAAGGTGTGGTTGCCATTGATCACGATCCAGTTCGGTTCTTGATCGGCCAGCGTGAGGAAACCTCGGCGAACCCGTTCGTGAAAATCAACGGTGGCCGACTCGAAGCGATCCTGCTGCGAGGGAGCGCGACGGGCGTGCGCGACCTCGACCGGGATATCAATGACGATGGTGAGGTCGGGACGACAAGTGCCAATGGCCACGTCGGTCGCCGCGCGTAGCGGGGCGAGGTCTAGTTCTCGACCAAAGCCCTGATAGGCCAAGGTCGAGCCGAAGTAGCGATCAGAGACCACCGACTGACCCGCAGCCAACGTGGGAGCGATGACGGTGTTGACGTGGTGGGAGCGGTCGGCCAACATCAAGAGGGCCTCGGTCTGCGGACTCATCAGTTCGCTGGCGTCCAGGAGACGCTGACGCAGCATGACCCCGAGCGGTGTGTCGCCCGGTTCAAACGTAAAGCGGGCATCAACGGCCTTCGCGACACGCTTGGCGTGCGTCGACTTGCCACAGCCGTCAATGCCCTCAAAGGCAATAAAGAGTGGTGGGGTCGGGCTCACTCGCCGGAGAGGCGACTAATGAGATCGGCGTTAGTGGCCGACTGATCGGCACCCTGGCCCTTCGCCCCGCGACCCGTACCGCCCGTCGTCTTCTTCGTGGCCTTCTTGGCGGCCGTAGCTTTCTTGACTCCAGCCTTCTTGGCCGGGGCCTTCTTGGCGGCCGCCTTCTTGGCCGGTGCTTTCTTCACGGCCTTCTTGGCCGCCTTCTTCGCCGGGGCCCGTCGAGCGGTGGGGTCAGCATTACGTCGTTCGGCCAGCAGTTCACAGGCCCGATCAATGGTCACCGTTTCGGGCGTGTCACCAATGCGCAAGGTGGCATTCACTTCACCGTCGGTGACGTAGGGACCAAACTTGCCCGTCTTCACAACGACCTCTTTGCCCGTGATGGGGTCCGGACCCAGTTCGCGGAGCGGACCGGCGGCGGCACGGCGGCCGCGCAACTTCGGCTGAGCCAGCAGGGCTAGTGCCTTCTCGAGATCGACGGAGAAGATTTCGTCTTCACTCTCCAACGAACGAGAGTCCTTGCCCCACATGACGTAGGGACCGTAGCGACCGTTGGTGGCGACAATCATCTCTTGATTCTCTGGGTGCGCCCCAATCTCACGCGGCAGAGAGAGCAACTTCTGGGCGTCGTCGAACGTAATGGTCTCGATCGACATAGTGGAAAAGAGTGAAGCCGTCTTGGGCTTGGTGCCGTCAACGAGTTCACCGAGTTGCACGTAGGGGCCGTATCGACCGGCCTTTAAATAGACGGGCAATCCGGTGGCCGGGTCGGTACCCAGTTCGCGATCACCACTCGGAGCGTCGAGTAGCTCGAGGGCTCGCGTTACGGTCAGTGAGTCGGGCTCGGTGGCTTCGGGAATCGAGACCCGTCGCTCGCCGTGCACCAAGTAGGGGCCGTATCGACCGGAGCGGACCGAGACGGCCTCGCCGTCGGGCCCCGTACCAAGGGGAAGCGAGTTAATGGCCGCATAGTCAAAGTCCAGCTGTTCGGTGACCATCGCGTGCAGGCCACGCTTGGCGAACTCGGTCGGGGCCGCGGCGTCGCCGAAGTAGAAGGACTTGAGCCACGGTTCGAGTTCACGATCACCCGAGGCGATGGCATCGAGCGAGTCTTCCATGGCGGCGGTGAACTGGTAGTCGACGAGGTCGGCAAAATAGGTGGAGAGCAGATTGACTACGGCGAAGGCCTTAAAGGCCGGCACCAGGGCCTTGCCCTTCTTCCAGACGTAACCCCGTCGGTCGATGGTCTTCATCACCGACGCGTACGTCGACGGGCGGCCAATACCGAGGTCTTCGAGCTTCTTGATCAGCGTGGCTTCGCTGAAGCGATCTGGTGGCTTGGTGTCGTGCCCCTTGGCGTCCGCTAGAGCGACAGTGGCCGTGGAGCCTTCGGTGAGAGGTGGCAAGAGCCGTTCCTGATCGGCCAACTCACTCTCGGGGTCGTCACTGCCTTCGACGTAGGCCCGACGGAAACCGGCGAACTCGATGCGCAGACCGTTCGCGCTCAGACCTACTTCCGTGGCTCCGGGTCGATTCGGCAAATCGTTGAGCGTGGCGAGCAGCCGGACGCGGTCGCTCGTCAACTTGGCGTCGACCATCTGCGACGCAATGGTGCGCTTCCAAATCAAGTCGTAGACGGCGTACTCGTCACCGGAGAGCTGCGATGTCGCCTCTTCGAGGGATCGAAAGGTCTCACCGGCCGGACGAATGGCTTCGTGGGCCTCTTGGGCGTTCTTGACCTTGCGGTCATACGTGCGGGGCACATCGGCCACGTAGTCGTCGCCAAACATCTCACGGGCGTGAGTGCGGGCGGCGTTGAGCGCTTCCTTCGACAAGGTGGTCGAGTCGGTACGCATGTAGGTAATCCAACCCTGCTCGTAGAGCCGCTGGGCGGCCCGCATCGTGCGCTCGGGGTCCATACGGAGTTTGCGCGAGGCTTCAATCTGCAGCGACGACGTCATGAAGGGAGCCTGGGGCCGTTGCGTTCGCGGCGATGAAGTAATCGATACCACGTTGACTGTGGCGCCCGTTAGCTGGGTCGCCAGAGCAGTGGCGTCGGTCTCGCCCAACACAACCACGTTGGCGGAGGCGTCTAGTTGACCGGCGGCGTCGAAGTTCTTTCCGGTGGCCAGTGAGCTCCCGGCAATTGTGTCGACGGTTGCTTCGAAGCGGTCGTTGCTCACCGACGTCATGGTTGTAACTACGTCGAACCAGGCGGCCGAGGTGAACTTCATCCGCTCCAGTTCGCGCTCACAGACCAGGCGCACCGCAACGGACTGCACGCGGCCGGCCGAACGGGCCTTATCCACGGCACGCCACAGCACTGGGGAGACTTCGTAGCCGACGAGACGGTCGAGGAATCGACGACCCTCCTGGGCGTCCACTAGGTGGGTGTCGAGGTCTCGGGTTTCGCTGACCGCCTTTTCAATGGCGGCCGGGGTGATTTCGTGGAAGACCATGCGCTTCACCGGCACCTTGGGATTGAGAACCTCAATCAGGTGCCACGCAATGGCCTCGCCTTCGCGGTCTTCGTCGGTCGCGAGGTAGAGCTCTTCGACTTCCTTGAGGGCTGCCTTAAGTTCGGAGACAATCTTCTTACGACCCGAAGAAACGACGTAGACCGGCTTGAAATGGTCGTTGACGTTGATGCCGAGTCGGGCCCACTTTTCCCCCTTGACCGAGGCGGGAATGTCGGCCGCACTCTCCGGCAGATCGCGGATGTGTCCGACCGAAGGCTTGACGATGAAGTCCTTGCCGAGCATGGCCTGAATACGGGTGGCCTTCGCGACGGATTCAACAATTACGAGCGCACGCGCCATGGCCACCACCTTTCTCGGACTTTCAGAACATACAACGGACGCACGTTAACCGAGCGTGATACAAAAAAATAGGGGCGGGCTTGCGCCCGCCCCTATTTGATAAATCGACTACTGGTCGGCTATGACTGCAACGCCACGCTTGGAGAATCGGCCATTGATGCAGCGCCACGCTTAGAGAACAAGATGGCACCGATAACTACAACGGTCGAAACAATCGCGATGGAGTAACGAGTTCCGCTGTTGTCCATGTTGGTAATAACCACGGGCAAAATCAACAGCGAGACCAGGTTCATCACCTTGATCAGCGGGTTCAACGCAGGACCGGCAGTGTCCTTGAAGGGGTCACCCACGGTGTCACCGATAACGGCGGCCTTGTGAACTTCAGAACCCTTACCGCCACCGAAGCCGTCTTCGACGTACTTCTTCGCGTTGTCCCATGCGCCACCGGAGTTGCTCAAGGTGTTGGCCATGAGCTGACCGGTAATGATCGAGACGGCCAAGAAGCCACCGAGAGCCATGTAACCGAGACCGAAGCCAACGGCGACGGGAGTCAAGATGGCCAGTACGGCTGGGGTGAAGAGCTCGCGCTGTGAAGCAGTGGTGCAGATCGCGATGACCTTGCCGTACTCAGGCTTCTCGGAGTAGTCCATGATGCCGGGGTGCTCGCGGAACTGGCGGCGCACTTCCTCCACCACGGTTCCGGCGGTGCGGCCTACGGCGCGAATCGCGAGTGCTGAGAACAAGAAGGCCACCGAACCACCGATGAGGGCAGCGATGAAGGTCTTGGGGTCAGCGATGTTGATTGGAATCTTGCTGAACACGTCACCAACAACACCGGTCTGCTGACCGATGGTCTCGATGAAGGAAGCGAAGAGTGCCACGGCAGCGATAACGGCCGAACCGATAGCCACACCCTTGGTGATGGCCTTGGTCGTGTTACCAACGGCGTCGAGGCTAACGAGAACCTTCTCAACGTCACCTTCGAACTCACCGGCCATTTCGGCAATACCGGCCGAGTTGTCCGAAACGGGACCGAAGGAGTCTTCGGACACGATCATGCCGGCGGTCGACAAGAGGCCGATACCGATCAGTGAGACGTAGTAGAGCACTTGCTGTACGTCGCTACCACCGAGGGCAATCGCGGCGGCGAGGGCGGCGACAATCGACAGAGCGGCCCAGAAGGACGACTCGAGACCGAAGGCGATACCGCTCAGCACGGTGGTTGCGGGACCAGTCTTTGCGGACTCGGCGATTTCCTTCACTGGGGTCTTCTCCGTGGAGGTGAAGTACTCAGTAATGAAGGAAGCCAAGAGGGAGAGACCAACACCAGCGACAACGGCCAAGAAGACCTTGGTCGAGTGCACGTAGTAGTGCGCTACGAACCAGGTGGCACCGATGGTGAGAATCGAGCTCAACCACACACCACGGTTAATGGGCTGCAACGCATTGCGGTCCTTGGCGCGTGACTTCACGAAGTAGATACCAACGATTGAGGCAATCACACCGATGGCGGGGATGATCAGCGGGAAGAGCACGCTGGTCGAGCTGTGAGTCGCTGAGTAGCCCAAGATGAGAGCGGCGATGATGGTGATGACGTAGGACTCGAAGAGGTCCGCGGCCATACCGGCACAGTCACCAACGTTGTCACCGACGTTGTCAGCGATGGTGGCGGCGTTACGAGGGTCGTCTTCAGGAATTCCCGCTTCGACCTTGCCGACGAGGTCAGCACCGACGTCAGCGGCCTTGGTGAAGATTCCACCACCGACACGCATGAACAGCGCCAGGAGCGAGGCACCGAAGGCGAAGCCGACGAGCACCGTGGTGGCGGAGTTCTGGAAGATAAGGAAGATACCGGCGGCGCCGACGAGGCCGAGGCCCACGCAGAGCAGACCAGTTACGGCACCGGTGCGGAAGGCGACCTTCAGTGCTTCGTCGGTACGGCCGGTGCGAACAGCAGCGGCGGCGGTACGAACGTTGCCTCGAACGGCGGTCGACATACCAATCAGACCAACGAGGCCCGAGAAGGTTGAACCGACGAGGAAGCAGATCACGCGGTAGAGACCGTTGGCTCCCTTGGTCATCTCCACCATGCCGTCAGGTCCAACGACCTCGGTACCGGTGAAGTAGATCAACGCGGCCAGTGGCACGACGATGACGGCGATGGTCTTGAACTGACGCGACAGGAACGCTTCGGCACCCTCTTGGATGGCCTTGGCGATTTCGCGCATCTTCTCGGAGCCTTGCTCAGCGGCGAGGACGCCCTTCATCAAGATCAGGCCGACAAGAATGCCGATTACGCCAGAGGCGAGGACGAGGTACAACCATGTCTTATCGGTGGACGAGAGGGCGAAGTTTTGATATCCGCCTTCTGCCAGATGAAGTAGTGGATTCATACTGGGTCGTTACTCCTTGGTAGGGGAACCGTAAAACGGTTCTTGTTGACCCAAAGTCGGGTCAAGCCGGTAAAAAACTAGTCCGAATCAAGACAGAAACGGCGTATTTACCCCTCTTCGGAGCTAGCACCCGCCACAATCTCGTATTCGGGGTTCATAATCACCGCTTCACGGTTAAAAGAGGTGACTGTTCCCGAGACCAGCAGGCGAACGCCGCGCTCCAGGCCCGGCACGAGGTCACGGCCCTGGAAGACCAGTTTGATGGAGCCCGTGGAGTCAGAGAGCAGGCAGGACATCGACTGACCGTTGGCACTTTTTTCGACCGTGATCGACTTCACGCGACCCGCCAACTTGGCTTTTTGACGCAAGGTAACGGCGCCGATCTCGCCAGCGTGTGCTTCGGAGCGCCGTGAATCGAGAATCTCGTCGGCCTCCAGGTGAGCCTCTTCGCGATGACCACCGCGCACTACAACGTCAGCCGACGGGGCGTCAACGGACTGGGCTGTGGGGACCACGGTCTTCATGCGGTAGGGAACAATTGTCGCCGCGGTGCGGGGCACGTGCATGACGGCCGAAGCGATCGTGTCGGCCGTCCGGTCGTGAAGTAGACGCTGGATGCGGGAAGTAAATCCTCGGCGAGGCAAAATCACCATGGCGAAGACCTTGGGGTCACGGACCATGTCGGAAACGACTTCGAGGGCAGCGCGGTCAACCCGGCGGTCTTCGCACTCCATAATTTCGAGCGGGATCGAAGACGAGGCCGACTCGTGGCGGCCCCAACGCTCTTCCAGCGTCTTGGTGACGGCCGGGTCGATGTCAAAGTGAATCGCACGAATGGTTGAAGAGCTCAACGTCTTGCAGTAGGCGAGGGCTCGCTCTGTGGCCAAGTCGTACTGATCGACAAAAACCACGATGCGGTTGTGAGAAGTCGTCAACGTCCCGGCGCCGCTGCCAGACTCGAAGGCCTCTTCTTCGAGGGTGTACTGCTTGTTGAGGTGAATCAGGCCCCAGAACATGAAGGGGGCGGTGCAGACCACCATCCAGGCACCTTCGCCAAACTTCACGACACCGAAGATCAATGCAACGACGAAACAGGTGAACGAAGACAGGCCGTTGACAACAAAGCCCAACTTCCAACGCTTCGCTCGCATCGTCCAGTGGCGCTTGGCCATGCCGGCCCCGGCCATTGTGAAGGCCGTGAAGACACCAATGGCGTAGAGGGCAATCAGACCATTGACGCTGGCGTTGAAGATGACAATCAAAAACAGAGCGCTCGCGCCCAACCAGATGATGCCGGTCGAGAAGGCCAGACGGTGACCACGCTTGGTGAGTTGGCGCGGGAGATACTTGTCGGTGGCGACGAAGTTGACGAGGAACGGGAAGCCATTAAAGGCCGTGTTGGCGCCGGTGTAGAGAATCGCCACGGTGGCGAGCTGCACCAGAAGATAAATGATGTGGCCAAAACCCTGGGTTCCGAAGACGGCAGCAACTTCTTGGGAGACCACCGTGGGCGATCCGGCGGCGTACGGCAACGCGTGCGTCCAGGTCGCCAGGAGGGTGGTGCCAATAAGTAGGAAGCTCAAGATGCCAGCCATGATCAACATGACCTTGCGGGCGTTATGGGCCTCGGGCCGCTTGAAACCAGAGACTGAGTCTGAGATGGCTTCGAGGCCGGTGAGCGACGAACCACCGTTGGCGTACGCGCGCAGCAAGGTCAAGAACGCGACGCCGAACAAGAAGCCGTGCCCTTGAGTACCGAGGTGACCACCGACGAGGAGGTCGGCCGCGGGCTGCTTAACGAACTCGAGTGAGCCTGAGAAGTGCTTGTAGAGGCCCACGAAAATTGTCAGCGACATCATGGCGATGAAGAAGTATGACGGGAAGGCGAAGAAGGCCCCGGCCTCCTTCAACCCGCGCAAGTTGACATAAATCAGAACTAAAACTACGGCCACCGTGATCCACAACGTGTAGGGCAGCAACGTGGGGAAGGCACTCGTCATCGCCGCGGTGCCGGCCGAGCTCTGGACGGCGACGGTCACGATGTAATCAATCAGCAGTGCCACGGCCGTGATCTGTGCGGTCTTGGGACCGAAATTGTCACGAGTGACGATGTAGCTACCACCCTTGATGGAGTACGCGCCGATGACGTCGAGGTAACTCAGGGTCACCAAAACCAAGACGCCCAAGATGACGAACATGATGGGCACGAGCAGCGAGAAGGCGGCCAGACCGATGGCCGGTGTGAGCTGGGTCAAGATCTGCTCGGCACCGTAGGACGACGACGAGATGCAGTCAGGTGCAAGCACGCCCAACGCAATCGGATTGTTCAGTCGCTCACCCTTAAGTTGCTCCGATACGTACGGCTCACCCAAGAACTTGCGCTTCAGGCGATAGCCCAGCGTTTCGGGGTAGAAGGTGCGAGTATCGGCGTGCGAGGTGAGGACCGGAGAGTTGTGACGAATCTGTTCACCGGCGTTATCCACGTTCCGCATCCTACGACTCAGCAATAACTTTCTCGAGAAACTTGCATTTACTGACGCGAAGTGGTGAGATGAACCTCGTGCATATTGTCGTCGTAGGTTGTGGTCGCGTTGGGAGCGATCTCGCCACCCAACTTTCCGAGGATGGTCACAGTGTGGCCATTATCGACAAGAACGCAGAGTCCTTCCGTCGCTTGGGCGAAAGCTTCAACGGCAAGCGCATCGTCGGATCCGGTTTTGACCGCAACGTCTTAAGTCAGGCTGGGGCTGGTGAGGCGCAGGCATTCGCAGCCGTCACCAACGGTGACAACACCAACATTCTTTGTGCTCGCATCGCTCAGAGCACCTACGCAATCAAGGACGTGGTTGCTCGTATTTACGACCCCCAGCGGGCCGCGATCTACCAACGCCTCGGTATTCCTACCGTGGCTACTGTTACGTGGACCACGAGCCAGGTCAAGCGCTGGCTCCTCAACGAAGATGAGACAATCGCTTGGACCGATGATTCGGCCAGCGTTATGGTCCTCGAACGCTTCTTGCCTGACGCCCTCGCCGGCAAGCCAGTACAGCAGCTCAACGTTGGCAATGACATTCGCGTTGTCGCCGTTGTTCGGGGTAGTCAAGGTCGTCTCGACATCGACGGCCTCTACGGCCAAGAAGACGACAAGGTGCTCTTCATGGTCACTCCCGAAGGTGCCCGTCAGCTCAACTCAGTTCTCGGGATCGGCCAATCATGAAGGTAGTTATCGCGGGTGGAGGATCGGTCGGAACGGCTATTGCCACTGACCTCGCTGAGCGTCATCACGACATCGTGTTGATTGAACAGCGACTCGATGCCGTGACCAAACTGCGCGACCTACTCCAGTTCCCCAATATTCGTATCGAGCACGGAGATGCCTGCGAAGTCAAGGCCCTTAACCGCGCCGACATCAGTGGATACGACGTCATGATTGCCGCCACCGGTGATGACGAAGACAACCTTGTCGTTAGCTGGCTCGCTCGCACCCACCTCGGTATCACGCGCGTGATTGCTCGTGTTAACAACTCGCGTAACGAATGGCTCTTCGATGAGAACTGGGGCGTGGATGTCAAGGTCTCCATCCCAACGCTGATTACGTCGCTCGTGGACGAGTTCGTAGAAGTCGGTGCCGTCGTGCCCATCATGGACGTAGCTCAGGGCTCTATGGAGATGGTCGAAGTAACTCTCGACAGTGACGCTCCCGTCATCTTGAACAACTCCACTCTGGATGAGATTGCACTCCCCGACGTGGCCAAGGTTGTGGCCATCGTCCGTGACGAGATGCCTCTCTCCCCTTCGCCTTCGACCACCTTTCAAGAGCACGACCATGTTTTGCTCTTGGTTAAGAAGGGCGAACACGGTTGTCTGAACGGGATATTCACCGCCCAATAACCGACGAGCCACTCGCCTACCATTCGAGTATGCGCGCGGCCTTCTTCGATCTCGACAAGACCGTTATTGCCAAAACTTCCGTCGTGGCCCTCGGCCCGCAATTGCACGCTCGTGGTTTCATTCGTCGACGCACATTGGTGCGAGCCGTCGTAGGTCAGTTGATGTTCCTCTGGTTCGGCGCGGACCAGAACAAGATGGAAAAAATTCGACGCGACATGCTCAAGATTGCCAAGGGCTGGAACCGCAACGACGTGCGGCAACTCGTCACCGAAACACTGCACGACGTCATCGAGCCGCTGATCTACCGCGAAGCACTGGAACTGATCGATTACCACCGATCGCAAGGCGACGAAGTCTGGATTGTTAGTTCTTCACCAGCCGAAATTGTGGAGCCCTTCGCCGACATCGTTGGTGCGAACGGCGCCATTGCCTCTCGGGGCAAAGTCGACGACATGGATCGCTACACCGGTGAGCTGGAGTTCTTCTGCCAGGGGGCCAACAAGGCCGTGGCGATGCGCGAACTCGCTGCCGAGCGGGGTATCGACCTCGCCGAATCATCGGCCTACTCGGACTCGGAGACCGATGTGCCCATGTTGGAAGTCGTGGGTCACCCCTTTGCCGTTAATCCCGACCGGACGTTGACCAAGATTGCCCACGAGCGGGAGTGGCCGACGCTGATCTTCGATCACCCGGTTCGGGCCACCAGTCGCCGCGCACCCAGCACACCATTCGCGGTGGGTATGGCGGTGTTGGCAGTAGCGGCTCTTTTGGGTCGCTCGAAGTTCAAGAGCAAGACGCTCTCGTAATTAGGCGAGCAGGTCGCGCCAGCCCATATCGACGGCGGGGTGACGAAGCTTGCTCATCGCGCGTGACTCAATCTGGCGAATCCGCTCGCGCGTCAGACCCAGTTCGGCACCAACATCTTCGAGGGTGCGCTGCGGCATGCCACCGAGGCCGTAACGCATGCGCAGAATCTGACGCTCGCGTTCGTCAAGAACCTGAAGGCCTCGCTCGATCTCCTGCGGGATAAGCGACTCGGCCGCTACCTCGTAGGGAGATGAAACCGAGCGGTCCTCAATAACGTCACCGAGTTCGGCGTCACCGTCTTCTCGGAGTGGCTCCGACAGTGATACGGGATCATTCGAGAATCGGAGTGCTTCGCGCAACTTCTGACAGCGGTTCGGGCACTCTTCACCCTTCTCGCCATTCTTCGGTGCCTTAGGACAGAAGGAACGCGCGGCACCGCGGATTGGTGCGAGGTCCTCATCATCAAAGTTCAGTTCGTCGTCGGCACCCTTGGGCTTCTTCGATGCTTTTTCGGCACGCTCGGTCCGCGACTTCTCTTCGGCCTGCTTGGCCTTCTCCGGAGTCCACTCGACCATGTCGGTGTCCCAGCAGAGTTCCACCATGGTCGGCGGGCGGCCGAAGTGGATTTCGAGGCGAGTCTTGGCCTTCTGTACGCGGGCCAACGTGTCACCGGCGTGTACGGGGAGGCGAATGGTTCGACCAGTGTTGGCGATACCACGCGTAATTGATTGACGAATCCACCAGGTGGCGTAGGTCGAGAATTTGAAACCCTTGCGGTAGTCGAACTTCTCAACGGCGTGCATCAAACCGAAGTTGCCTTCCTGGATCAAGTCCTGGAGAGGCAGACCGGAGGCCTGGTACTTCTTCGCGATTGAAACGACGAGGCGGAGGTTCGACGTGACGAACTCCTCCTGAGCATTTTCGCCCCGCTTGGCGAGCATCTTCATCGCCTGGAGCTCACGAGGGGCGAGCTTGACGAGACGAGCTTCCTTGGAGACGGCCTTGCCCTTTTTAATGAGGTCCAACTTGGAGAGCATCGTGCGAAAGAGGGGGTGCAGAATGCTGGGAATTTCGTAGACGGCGTAGTCAAACGAACTGGCGGTCGACTTACCATCGGCCGACTCGCTGAGATCAAGGTCCTCAGATATTTCGCGCAAAGCCACCAGGGCGTCAGCGGTCAACGCGTCAATAGAACCTTTTTCTGTGTTCAACGTCAGAAGTTCCACGGCCAGTTTCCCGTACCCGTGAATCTTCGCGAGCCGAACTTCGCCTTCCTTCGTCAACAACGTGTACTGACCGATACCGGTCAAATACGTACGTACGCCATCTTCGTCGTCGCGGTCTATGCGGTCTTTAACCAACTTGCCATTCCCCTTAAGCAATAAAACTTCAAACGTTCTACCGGTTTTTCGAAGCGTTTTGCCCGATACTTGGAAATTCACGCAAACGAACGCACTTAATTACATACTGGGCCCTAGGTGTAACCCGACTAGAAGACCAACCGCGTCGGTCGCACCGTCGACGAATGTCCAGCGCTCTCGTCGCATTCCTTGCCAGCGATGCGTCGCAGTTGGGGGTTGGACTCTGCTGCTCGAAGCGCTTGACTCTCACGCCAACGCACCTTTTCACGGGAACAACCGAGCCGATCGGCAATTTCCTCCAGGGTCAACGGTGCCGCTCCATTCAGCCCAAAGCGCAACGTCAAAATCTCAACATCCTCAGCCGAGAGCGTGGTGGCCTGGTTCATAATGCTCCTTTTGCTTGATAGGTGATGTGGGGACGTGGGACTTCTAAAACTCCGACTGCAACTCACGCACGCGCCGAGTGGCCCGCACCGAGTTGACGGCCTTTTCCTCCAACGTCCGCGCCTGACTTCGAGTCAAGTTTTTCTTCTTAGCTACCGCTTCGAGGGACTTCCCTTGACCATCGGTAAGCCCGAGCCGTTCCGCCATAACGCTGCGCTGGTCGAGGCTGGCCGTCTCGGCCAGTTCTTCGGCGACCAACTCGGCAATCACGCGATAGTCGACCTTTTCCGTGAAGTCCTCCGCGGCAACGTCAACGTAGATATCGCCAATCCGAGTTCCGCTGCCTTCGTCACTGCGAACCAAGTCGTCCAGTGAGCTCGTTCCCTCCGACCACAGTCGAAGTTTGCGGATCCGATCAATTGGCAGGCCCATCAATTTGGCGAGCTCGGACTCCGTGGCGTCACGCCCGTGCTCGCAACAAAAGTCCACCTGGTAGTTGTGGAGACGGCGAACTTCGGCGTCCACATCTTCGGGCAAGGCGATGGTGCGAGAGTTTTTCTGCATCGAGCGTGAAATCGCCTGATTGATCCACCAGGTCGCGTACGTCGAAAACTTGAAACCCTTCGTGGGGTCAAACTTCTCCACGGCGGTCTGCACGCCAATGGCCGCCTCTTGAATGAGGTCTTGGCGCAGTTCCGGACGAATGTTCTTCTTCCCGACCATGCTGACCGCTAGCTTGAGGTTGCAGGTTACGAATTCATCACGAGCCTCCTTGCCGTCGGCGATGGTGCGCTTGAGCGCCATCCGATCTCGGGCCGAGATGACCTCTCCCGAAGCAAGAGCATTCGCAAGTTGCGCCTCGGCCTGGCGACCCGCCCGTGAGCGATCGGCCAACGCAATCTCTTGCGCTCGCGTCAAGGTGGGGTAGTGACTGAGATCTCCGAAGGGAGCATGCTGGTTGGAACGGTTCGTAATAACTGCCTCTTTCACTTGTCGGTACTGCACGTAGTTACTGCTGGTCCGGAAAACAGTCCGGTACGTCGGATTGGCAATTGGCGACGACGAACAGCACTCCGGAGAGTGTGTGCGTAAATCCCCCATTGCGTCTGAGCCGGCAGAGTCGAGAAATCCAGTTGACGGTGTCGATATAACTGCGGCTCAAGAGCTTGATAATTAAAAACAGGTGCTGCGAGTGGCTGCTTTCCAGAAGCGTGAGATTCTCACAACTCCATGGTAACGAGCCCCTATGACAAAACTTTAGAGACGGGATTTGCCGCCGTCTCCAGGGTGTTTGCGACCCTGATTACGAATGATCCACGAGGGAAAACTCTCCCTTCCTACGACGGGAAGGAGTGTCATGGTACAGGTATATGTGCGAAGTGGTGCAGAAATTACTGCGGTAAATCAAAATCTTTCGTCGGCCCCGGCGTCGCGCAACCACTGGTCGTAGCGGGCGGCCGGTTCCATGAGAATCTCCTGATTTCCTCGGGTTCTCAGCAGCTCGGAAGCGACGTGGAGCTGTGACATGGCCACGGCCGACGCCCGACGAGCCCGGTCAATAACACGAGCCCCACTTTGGGCATTAACGAGTTCGGGGACGTCACGGAGAGAGATCATGAAGCGCGGAATGATTTCCACACACATGGCGTACAGCACGATTGCCCCGGACTCATCGGCATCAAAAGCATCGTTCAGGATTTTGACGATGACGCCATTTATTGATGGTTTGTTCTCGGCATTGGCCCGATGGGGACCGAGGTCGCGGAAGGACTCGGCCAACGCCCCAAACTCACGGGCCATGACGTGAAGCGCAATAGTGGCTCGATTGTCAGTAAGCGTGATGTGACGTTCGCCCAAGGTGGCGTAGACCTCGTTACAGAGGGACTCGAGGTGATGCGCGACGGCTTCGGTCTGCTCGATCGTGCTCATAGCTGATCCATTCCGCGGTAGCGATTGGTTATGGGCATACGACGATCCTTGCCGAACGCCTTGTCGGAAATGCGCACACCGGGGGGTGACTGACGACGCTTGTACTCCGCGTTGTCGACGAGTCTCGTAATGCGCGCCACGAGCGCGGGGTCGTATCCGGCGGTGACGATCTGGGCGGCGGTGGCGTCTTGCTCCACGTAGAGCTCCAAAATCGGATCGAGCTCTTCGTACGGTGGCAGCGACTGATCGTCACGCTGGTCGGGCCGCAACTCGGCTGAGGGGGCCTTCGTCAAAATATTGGAGGGAATCGGTTCCACCTCGCCGCGCAGTCGAGACTGGTTATTGCGCCAAGCACACAGGTCGTAGACGAGCGTCTTGGCCACGTCCTTGATAACGGCGAAGCCTCCGGCCGAATCGCCGTAGAGCGTGGAGTAGCCCACGGCCATCTCCGACTTGTTTCCCGTCGTCAGGACCACGGCCCCAGTCGCATTACTGATGCCCATCATGAGGACACCGCGAATACGAGACTGGAGATTTTCATCGGTCAGGCCGGTCGGTTCGCCGCCCAGCACGATTTCGAGTGAATCGGCGAGGGCCACGTGGGCCGGTTCAATGGCAATCTCTTCTAGCGTGATGCCGAGACGATCGGCGAGGTCGACGGCATCACTCTTGGAGTGAGTGCTGGAGTAACGGCTCGGGAGCGCGAAGCCTCGCAGGGCTCCCGCACCTAGTGCGTCGACGGCAATCGTGGCCACGATGGCCGAGTCCACGCCGCCGGAAAGGGCCACGATGACGGAACGAAAACCGTTCTTTTGGATGTAGTCCCGCGTCCCCACGACGAGCGCTTCGTAGATCTCGGCCAACGGCTCAAGTGGTTCAGCACCGCGACCCGAGATCGTCGTCTGATCAAGATCGACCAGGAGCGTCTCGGGGTGAAAGGCCGCAGCGCGGCCAATGATTTGGCCGGTGGCGTTGGTGACAAAACTTTGACCGTCAAAGACCAACTCGTCCTGGCCACCCACGAGGTTGACGTAGACGAAGCTGGCGTTTTTCTCACGGGCCCGTTGAGCGGCCATGGCCTCACGCTTGGCCGGGCGGCCCTTAGCGAAGGGAGACGCGTTGGCCGCGACGATGACGTCGACATCGGGCAACTCGCGGATTGGGCCATCGGCCAGCCACGCGTCTTCACAGACAACGAGGCCAATCCGTACCCCGTTGACTTCAACAACGGTCGGAGCACCGGT
>CALAYR010000062.1 GCA_937894805.1 uncultured Acidimicrobiaceae bacterium
AGGGCCACCGGTATAGAACCATCCGGCGAGTACGGCACTCACGCCAATCGGGACCAACCACAGAGTGGTGGCGAAGGCCAGCCAGACTCCAACAACCGCGGCGAGGAAAAACCAGGCAAAGGCCATGGATCGCACCAGATTCTTATGGACGAGCCCCGACGCGGTCAGGCGAAAAGGGCCCACGCGATTTTCGTCGGTTCCCTTGATGCCATCAGAGAAGTCATTGGCGTAATTAGTACCAATCTGCAACGCCAGGGCCACGACTGCGGCGCCGACGGTACGCGTGACACTCATGGCCGCGGGACGGACAGAAAGCGCTCCCACTACGACCGGAACAATTGCCGCGGGGAGGGTTCGCGCTCTCGCTGCGAGGACCCACCGGCGCACTGGTCCGGGCGTACGGCTCACGGACGCTTAGGAAAACGAGAGAAGTCGGGACGTCGGTGCTCCACGAAGGCATTGCGGCCCTCTTGCCCCTCTTCGGACATATAGAAGAGCATCGTGGCGTCACCGGCTAGCTGTTGAATGCCGGCCAAGCCATCGTCGGCGGCATTAAAGCCAGCCTTCAGCATGCGCAAGGCGATAGGCGAAAGCTCCAGCATCTGACGACACCACGCCACCGTCTCGCGTTCGAGATCGGCTAGGGGTACGACAGTGTTGACGAGCCCCCAGTCCAAGGCGGTCGCCGCGTCGTATTGACGGCAGAGGAACCACACTTCCTTGGCTCGCTTGAGACCAATCGTCCGAGCGAGTAGTGACGAGCCGTAGCCGCCGTCGAACGAACCGACCATGGGTCCGGTCTGACCGAAGCGGGCATTGTCAGCAGCAATCGAGAGGTCGCAGACGAGGTGCAAGATGTGCCCACCACCGATGGCGTAGCCCGCAATGCTGGCGATGACCGGCTTCGGTAGGCGGCGAATCTGAATCTGAAGGTCTAAGACGTTCAGTCGTCCCACACCATGACGGGCAACTTCGTCATCACCGATGTATCCATCGTTGCCGCGAATCTTCTGGTCCCCGCCGGAACAGAAGGCGTCCGGGCCAGCGCCGGTCAAGATGATGGCCCCTACCGAGATGTCATCGCGGGCCCGCTCAAAAGCATCGGACAGCTCAAAGAGTGTTTGAGGACGAAAGGCGTTACGGCGCTCCGGGCGATTAATCGTAATTTTGGCAATGCCTTCGGCCACGTCGTAGAAGATGTCTTCGTACTCCCCGATACGGTCCCACGCAGGGAGGGGGGCGTTACGAAATGCTTCGACGGGGTCGACGGGCGAACCCTTGATGACTGTTTCTTCCATGAGAACCACGCTACCGGCGCATCACACCGGTGCGACAAGTACCCCGTCGTGTTCCCCGACCCCCGGTCGATTCTCGTGAGTATCAAGACGGGCCTGCAATTCCTCCCGCACGGCCTTCAGTGAAGGGTCGGCGAAGCGGTTGATCCGCTGCAGGGGGTCGTCAGTAAGGCTGTAGAGCTCCCCTTCAGTTCCGTCGTGGGCGTAGCCGGCCGCATAACGGGTGTAGAGCCACTCATCAGTCACTACGGAACGGACGTGGATGTCCACGCCGAACAGTGCGGAATCCCATTCGGTAATCGTCGCGTTCAGACTCCGCGCATTGGCATCAGCGTTCGAAATTGGTAGCGCCGGCTCCTCGGCCCATTCTGGTTGCGGCACGCCGGCCACGGAAAGGAATGTCGAAGCCAGTGAAACCAAGCTCACGGGAGTATCAACAACCGCCGGAGTAACGCCGCTTGACTTGGCGGGTCGCCAAATCAACGGCAGTCGCATGAGCGCGTCCACGTGATAGGGACCCTTGAACAAGAGACCAAAGTCGCCTTGAAATTCACCATGGTCCGTAGTGAAGATGATGTCTACGTCATCACCCCAACCCCGCGCGTCGATAGCGCCTAAGACACGTCCGATGGCCTCATCGATAAGTTCCACCTCAATGGCGTTTAACGCGTTCACTTCCCGGATTTGATCTTCAGTGAGCGTGGCCGGTACCCACTTGGCCGGCGCCTCGTAGTTAGAGACGAGCGAACCGTCGTACCACATGCGCCAGTGACGGGCCTTATCGTCGAGAATCGCTTCACGCTTAGTGCGGTTCGGCTCGTAGCCCGTCGGCAGATCTACGTCGCGCCAATTCACTCGATTGATTTCCGACTGTGGCGGATCCCAGGGGTGGTGAGGGTCGGGAAAACTCATCCAACAGAACCAGTCGTTGTCAGTTTCGAGGGAGTTCAGCCACGCAATAGTGCGATCAGCGACCCAGTCAGTGTGGTACCACTCCTTAGGTATTGCGTTGTGCTTCACCTGGGGAGCATCAGTGTCACCACCGCCGGCAGCATTCACATTGAGTTCGCCATCAAGGACCTGATAGAAGGCGCCCATCATCTCGGGGTGATTCTCGGCCAGCCATCGGGCGTAGTGCAGCATGCCGGCGGCCCCGTGGGTCGCCATCTCGAGGTGGTCAAATCCGCGGTGCACCCCACGACGTCCGTCGTACCAGGGCTGCTCAACAGTCGGCACACCGAGTGACGACAAGGAGTTCTCCGTGAACTTCCCAAACACGTCCAAGAAAGGCTCGAAGTGAGCCTTACCAATAATCGATGTCTTGTAGCCCTCGTCGTGAAGGGCGGCAGCCACGCTCGGTGCGTCGACACGGAGGGGAACACCGTTCATCCAAGCCCCGTGCTTCGAGGGGAACTGGCCTGTCAACATCGATGAGCGCGACGGCATGCAGACCACCGAAGCGGGTTGCGCTCGGGTGTAGCGGATGCCCTCTCGAGCTAGTTGATCGACGACAGGCGTACGGGAGTAAATACCGCCGTTGACCCCAATTGTGTCAAACCGCTGCTGGTCAGTCGTGATGAAAAGAATCTTGCGACCCATGGTTACTTTCCTTCTCGTTCTTCGGCAATGCGCTGAATCTCATCAAGTGCGGCGTAGGTTCCGCCGCCAATCACGAGCGCCAAGACATCTGGTTCGGCCGTCGTGGAGTAGACGCAGAGTGAGTCCTGGGGCCCAATTTCGATGACGTCAATCGTTCCCAGGTGGGAACGGTAGAGCGGCGAGACAATGCTGTATGCGAACCGTCGGGTGATGTCGTCGCTCACGATGATGTTCTCCGGCATGGAGAGACCATTCGCCAAATGGATGGTGCGCAACTTGCCGTCCATGTCGCACGAGGTAATCCCCGGAAACCACTCAGGGATGGAGGCAGGTTCGCGCACAACGCCCCACACCGTGTCGGGTGAGGCCTTGATTCTGCGCTCGTATCTAATCGTCGCCACGTTGCTCCTCAGAATTCACTGTGCGGTTGCGTTCACTCGTAGTGTAAAAGTATGGCGAATTTAGTGGCACTCGAAATGCCAATTGGTGTATCTCTCGTAGATTTCATCAAAACGTGCGCTAACAACCACGAAGCCTTCACCATTCTCGACCCGAATTGGAGCGGACAACGGCGCTCCGAACTTCTCGACGTACTCCGCCCAACCCACCTCATTGACACCTCCGGTCATCGCCAGACACTCGAGGGAGAGCCCGTCGATGATGGGGACGGGGCGGTGGTACTAACTTCCGGTTCGGCCGGACGACCCAAGGCTGCGGTCTTAACGTGGGAGGCGCTGCAGGCGAGCGCCACGCTGACCACGCAGACCCTGGCGCGAGAAGGAGAGCAACGCTGGCTCGCCGCCATTCCCCCTACTCATATCGGTGGGCTCGCCGTCCTTCTGCGATCAGTCTTGGCCGATGCATCATTGCTCTTTGATGCCAGCGTTGAGTCGGGCCCAGCGCTCGGTGCGACGCACGTCTCGGTAGTGCGGACCCAACTCGTGCGCTACGACACTTCGAACTACCAGTGCGTCCTCCTGGGCGGAGGACCGCCACCACCCAATGTTCCCGACAACGTGACCACTACTTGGGGAATGACTGAAACTGGCTCAGGCGTTGTGTACGACCAGACGCCCCTACCGGGCGTGGAGCTCGCCGTCGTTGAAGGTGAACTTTTGATCAAGAGCCCGACGTTGTTGAGGACCTATCGAGATCGACCGAGACCCGAAGTCTCGACCAACGGCAGTGATGGCTGGTTCCCCACAGGTGACGGCGCCACATTGCTCGACGGGAAACTTCACATCCAAGGTCGCTTGGCCTATGTGATTACCAGTGGTGGTGAGAAAATCTGGCCCGAAGATCTTGAATCACTTTTCCGTGATATCGAGGGTGTCGATGATCTGGCCGTCGTTGGCCGCGAGGATGCCGAATGGGGACAACGAGTCACTGTCGTCGCCGTAAGTACTCGAAGTGAGGGCGAACTACTGGAGCTCTGCCGAGCGCTCGCTCGTGAACGATTTGGCCCTTGGGCACAACCTAAGGCCATAGAACTCGTGTCGACAATCCCCCGCACGAGTAACGGCAAGATCGCCCGAGGCCTGCTCTAGCCAACACCGCCGGTGGGCTGATTGATTGTTCCGCCATCCACCACGACCGTCTGACCCGTCATCCACGACGAGGCGTCCGAGACCAATGTGAGACATAAGATCGGAAGAGCGTCGTGTAGGGAAA